>JBDSMV010000011.1:0-2840 GCA_039915715.1 Rubrivivax sp.
ATGTGGCGGGCGATGAACTCAGGCTTGTTTTCCAGCGCTTCCAGGGGCTGCAGGGCAGACATCAGCATGGTGGGGTTCCGTCAGTCAAAGGTTCTTCAACAAGGCGTCGTAGGCCGGCTGGTCCATCAGCTGGTCGAAGTCAGCCATGTCGGTCACGTGCACCTTGAAGAACCAGCCGTTGCCCAGCGGGTCGGTGTTGGCAAGCGCCGGGTCGGCGCGCAAGGCCTCGTTGACTTCGACCACTTCGCCGGTCACCGGCATGTACAGATCGGCCGCGGCCTTGACCGATTCGACGACCCCGGCGACTTCGCCCTGGTTGTAGGTGCGGCCGACTTCGGGCAGGTCGACGAACACCACGTCGCCCAGCGCATCTTGAGCATGCAGCGTGATGCCGACGACTGCAGCTTCGTGGTCTTCGATGTTGACCCACTCGTGGTCGTTGGTGTACTTGGTCGTCATGACGGGGTTCCTCGGGTTGGGTGTAAGCAGGAAAGGTAAGCAGGGCAGATCAACGCTGATAGCGGTGCGCGGCAAAGGGCATCGGCACCACACGCATCGGCAGGCGCTTGCCGCGCACTTCGGCTTGTACCTCTTGATGCGGCAATGCATGGCCGGAGGGCAGGTAGGCCATCGCGATCGGCTGGTCGACAGTCGGCCCGAGGGTGCCGCTGCGCACCGTGCCCAGCTTGTGGCCGCGGCCGTCGAAGAGCGCGGTGCCTTCACGCACCGGCACCCGTTCCAGACCGACCAGACCGACACGCTTGCTGGGTGCGCCGCCGGCCAGATGCGCTTCGATCACGGCAGCACCGGGGTAGCCGCCAGCGCGGGCGCCGCCTGGGCGCCGCACTTTCTGGATCGCCCAGTTCAGGCCGGCCTCGATCGGGCTGGTGGTTTCGTCGATGTCGTGGCCGTACAGGCACAGTCCGGCTTCGAGCCGAAGCGTGTCGCGCGCGCCCAAGCCGGCGGGTTCGACCTCGGGTTGACGTAGCAGGGCTTGTGCCAATTGCACGGCGTGTTCGGCCGGCACCGATATCTCGAAGCCGTCTTCGCCGGTGTAGCCAGAGCGCGTGACGAAACAACGCGCGCCTTCGATCGTGAACGGCGCGCCGTCCATGAACTTCAGGCTCGCCACCCCGGCGGCCAGGCGGGCCAGCGCGTCGACCGCGGTCGGGCCCTGCAGCGCCAGCAGCGCACGTTCGGGCATCGGCACGATGCGGCAGCGGTGGCCGATGTTGACCGACAAGTGGCGCAGGTCGGCTTCCTTGCAGCCGGCATTGACCACCAGAAACAGATCGCCGAATTCGCTGGCCGCGTTCTCTGAGACAGGCGGGCGGCAGATCATCAGGTCGTCGAGGATGCCGCCGCTGGCATTGGTAAAGAAGGCATAGCGCTGACGGCCTGGGGCCAGGTCCACCACGTCCACCGGCACCAGCGTCTCCAGCGCCGCAGCTGCATCGGGCCCCACCAGCCGCAACTGCCCCATGTGCGAGACATCGAACAACGCCGCCGCGTTGCGGCACTGTTTGTGTTCTGCGATCACACCGGTCTTGTACTGCACCGGCATGGCATAGCCGGCGAAGGGGACCATGCGGGCGCCGAGCGAAACGTGAAGTTCGTGCAGCGGCGTTTGGGCAAGGGTGGCTTCGGGCATGTGCGGGCTTTTCATCGAGGGCAACGACCATGGCACCGCCCAGAGAGCAGTGCCGCCGTGACCCTCGCTGTCCGCTTTACCTGAGAGATTCGGCGCTGCCGCACCCGGATGCGGGTCGGCAGGCCTTGCCCCTTCGGTGGACCACAGCCTCTGAAAAGCGCTGCAGCCTCTCTCCAGTGAGGTGAGCCATCAGTCCTTTTGCCTGAGCGTTCGAGCAGCCCTTCGGGGGCGGCGTCTGCGCCTTCGGCGGTGCCGTCCGGCGGCACACTCTCCTGATGCGTTTCAGTTTAGCAGCGGCATTGGGGTGTCGACCTGCTTTACAGGCGTCCTCCGACCAAAACCGCCCCAACACCCTGCGTCAACCGCGGTCTGCCTGCCAAATCAAGCACTTGCCTGCACCCTGCTCCGATAGAACTGGCTGTTGGAACAGTTTTTGCACGGTTTTCAGATTGCATTTGAATCCGGAGTGTGCAGTGAGATGGTCAACCTTTCGTAGCAGTTTCAGGGCGGCTGCCCTGACCGCGACACTGGCGCTTGCCGGGACCGGAGTGGCGCAGGCGATTGTCTACACCGGCAACTGGGATCCGCCGTTCGGCACCGCGCTGCCGTTCCTGAACTTCTCGGGCAGCGCCAGTTTCTACATCCCGGACGCCTGCGTTGCACGTACCCCCAACAGCAGCAGCGGCTACGTCGGCAACTACAGCAGCTGCACCATTCCCACCAACACGACGCAGTTCGATCCGATGCGGCTTGTCAGTGCCAGCGTCACGCTCACCGACCTGCGCACCAACCTGTCGGAGACGCTCGACTTCCTGGCCGGTATTCCGCAACAGAACCTGGCTTTTCTGGTCAACGGCATCTACCTGCAGTTCGACAGTGAAAACGGGCTCGATGGACTGCTGATTGGTGCAAGCACCGGCAACGTCGGGCCGCGTCAGGGCAGCATCGCCGCTTCAAAGACCGGTGACACAGTGGTCAACGACTTTTGGCTGCGCTTCGGGCCGGCGCTGACGAGTGCTCAAGGCCTTCCTGCCGAAACCGACGCGGACCCGACCCCCGACGACTACCGGAAGGCGTATCTGCTGGCGGCAGCATCGGGCAGCGGCATCGGCAACGGCACGCTGTCGAACCCTGGCACCGTGACCTTCTCAGCCGATGCCACTGCCATTGCTGAGCCTGGATCGCTGGT
>JBDSMV010000012.1:0-3472 GCA_039915715.1 Rubrivivax sp.
GTCACGATGCGCGACAGATTGGCGACGTCGGCAGCGAACGAACCGATGTCGTGGTACTTGCCGCTGACGCGGATTGAAATCGGCAGTTCAGCGTAGTAGTCCTTGACCTGCACCTGTCCGGGCCTGAACAGCTCGAACTGCAAGCCGCGGCCGAGCCCGGCCTGGTTGATGTCGGACAGCAGCGCGTCCATCTCGGCCTTGCCGGGGAGCTGTTTCTCCAGCTGGGTGACGAATTCCTGCACCTGCAGCTTCTGCTTGCGCAGCTCGTTCAGGTTCACGGCCTGCGCCAGCCGGCTGCGGTAGTCGGCCTTCAACCCGGGCTCTCGGGCGCGTGCGGCTTCCAGCGTGTCAGTGCTTTCAGACAGCAGCAGGAACCATCCCAGAACCACCACGACCAGCGCAGCGGCGAGGAAGGCAAAAGCCTTGGGCAGCACCGGCCACTGACCGGGCTCTTTGGTGTTGAGGTTGCGGAATTGCGAAGCCGCCTGGTCGACGAAGCTGCTGACGTCGAAGCTGTTGGTGGTGTTGGCAGTGGTGGCCATGGCGCGCTTCAGGAAGCTTTGGCGGGCGTGCTGCCCGGCCGGGTGGGCGCTGCCGCCGAAGCCGCAGCAGCAGCCTGGGCCCGCTTTATGGTCACGCGCATCGAGAAGTCGAACAGCCTGCGCTGTTCCCGGTTGGCGGCGGTCACGGTGCTGGCCTTGATTTCCACCAGCTCCGGCTTTTCGAGCCAGGGCGAGTTGTAGAGCGCATTGCGCAGGAATTCAGACACGCGCTCATTGGTCTGCGCCACGCCGGTGATGCTGACCACCTGGCCGGTCTGCTTGATCGTGCTCAGGTACACGCCTTCGGGGGTTTGCGCCGACAGTTCGTTGAGCAGGTGCACGGGCACGTTGCGGTCGGTCTGCAAGTCTTCGACCGCTTTCTGGCGCGCCTTGAGCGCTTCGATCTCGTCGCGCAAGGTGGCGATGTCCTTGATCTGGGTGTCGAGCCGCGCAATCTCGGCGCCGAGGAAGCTGTTGCGCGCTTCCTGCGCTGCCGTCATCTGGCCCAGCACTGAATACCAAAGGCCGACCACCACGGCCCCGGCCACCGCCGAGAGCCCCAGGCCGACGAAGAAGGCGCGCTTGCGCTGCAGCCGCCGGACCTCTCGGTGCGGCAGCAGGTTGATGAGGATCACTGCAGGAACCTCCGCATGGCGAGCCCGCAGGCTGTTAGGTACGAGGGCGATTCGCGCCGGACGCGGGTTTCGCGGATGGTCGAGCCGAGTTGCATGTTGTCGAAGGGGTTGACCACGTTCGACGCGAAACCGGTGAGGTCGGTGACCCGGTCTTTCAGGCCAGGCAGCGTGGCGGTGCCACCAGCCAACATCACGTAGTGAACCTTGTGGTGCGGCGTGCTGGTGAAGAAGTACTGCAGAGCGCGACCGATTTCCTGCGACAGGCTGTCGACGAAGGGGTTCAGGATGGCGGCTTCGTAGTCTTCGGGCAGGTCGCCCGACAGCTTCTTGGCTTCTGCTTCCTCGAACGAGAAACCGTACTGGCGACTGATCAGCTGCGTGAGCTGCGACCCGCCGAAGGCCTGGTCGCGGTCATACAACATTTCGTCGTCGCGCAGCACCTTCAGGCTGGTGGTGTCGGCACCGATCTCGAACAGCGCCACCAGCGCGTCGCGGCCTTCATTGGGCAGCGCTGCCACCACGCGGCCCATGGCCAGACGCGAAGCATGCGATTCGATGTCGAGCACAACCGGCTTCAGCCCGGCGGCTTCGGCCAGCGCCTGGCGGTCTTGCACGCGGTCTTTGCGGCTGGCAGCGATCAGCACTTCGACGTCACCCGCGGAAGTGGGGCTCGGGCCGATGACGCAGAAGTCGAGGCTGACTTCGTCGAGCGAGAACGGAATGTACTGGTTGGCTTCGGACTCCACCTGCAGTTCCATCTCTTCTTCGCGCAGGCCGGCTGGCAGCATGATCTTCTTGGTGATCACGGCCGACTGCGGCATGGCCATCACCGCTTGCTTGGTCTGGCTGCCACTTTTGCCGACGACGCGTTTGACCGCGGCGGCGACTTCGTCGAATTTCTCGATCTGGCCGTCGGTGATCCAGCCCTTCTCGAAGGGTTCGGAAGCGAAACGCTCCAGCACATAGTCACCGCCAGCGGTCTGGCCCAGTTCGACCAGCTTGACGCTGGATGAACTGATGTCCAGGCCGATCATCGGCGGGAACTTGCGGCCCAGCAATGCGTCGAGGAAACCCAAATTACAAACTCCGTGCCTTGCGGCCTTGAGGTCAAACGGTGCCAGGAATGCGCTGAAAAGGCGCCAATAACAACCGACCGCTTTCTTAAGAAGTTCCTTGAATGCTAGCAGTAAAGCCCTTGTCGACCATCGTGAAAAGGGCCCTGGATACCCCGTAGACGTTGCCTTCCACCGACGACTTTTGGGGCCAGTTGCAACAACCGGCAAACTTGCCCGACAGCGCTGAACTACACGTGAACGATGTCACGATCGGAATTGCGGGCAACCCCGCTCGCGAACCGCGTCCAATTGCAGTCCAACGTGTCTAAAAGCGACCGGCGGCATCCGCGGCGCATGCGGTCGGAAACGCAGACCGCGTTCCTATAATCTTTCGACCCGCACGCCGGCTTCTGTATGGCCACGTCAAAGAACGCTTCGCCAACCCCACCCCCGTCTCCTCTATCAGCGCCTCGCTCCCAGCAGGGCCTGAAGGCCGCCTGGCCGGCTTGGCTGCGGGTCTTGTTCAGCGTCGGCGCCTGGACGGCTGGCCTGGCGACTGCTGGCGCGGCCGCCGTGCTGGCGTTGGTGTTGCTGTCGCTGGTGCTGGCCTACCCGAACCTGCCGGACATCAACAGCCTGGCCGACTACCGACCGCGGCTGCCGCTGCGGGTGTTCTCGGCCGACGGCGTGCAGCTCGGTGAATTCGGTGAGGAACGGCGCGAATTCGTACCCATCGCGCAGGTGCCGCAGGTCATGAAGGACGCTGTGGTGGCGGCTGAAGATGCCCGCTTCTATCAGCACGGCGGCGTCGACTACAAAGGCATCCTGCGCGCCGCGGTCGACAACCTGCGCGAATGGCGCAGCGTGGGTGGGGGCTCCACCATCACGATGCAGGTGGCGCGCAACTTCTACCTGTCCACCGAGAAGACCTTCACCCGCAAGATCTACGAGATCTTGCTGACGCTGAAGATCGAATCGCGGCTGTCGAAGGCGCAGATCCTAGAGCTGTACATGAACCAGATTTACCTGGGGCAGCGCGCCAACGGGTTCGCTGCCGCGGCCGAGATCTACTTCGGCAAGCGGCTGAAAGACGTGACGGTGGCCGAAGCCGCGATGCTGGCCGGGCTGCCCAAGGCACCGTCGGCCTACAACCCGATCGTCAACCCGCGGCGGGCCACGCAACGCCAGCGCTATGTGATCGAGCGCATGTACGAAAACGGCCTGATCACAGAACCGCAGC
>JBDSMV010000023.1:0-7085 GCA_039915715.1 Rubrivivax sp.
GCAAGCCCAGCCAGGCCAATACCGCCAGCGGCGCCGTGTCGGCGCGCAACACCCGCGGGCCCAGACCGACATCGACGAAGCCATGCAGGCGCGCGGCGCGGCATTCCTCTGCCGACAGGCCACCCTCCGGTCCGCTCAAGGTCACCACTTCGAACGGTGAGCCGGTCTTTGGATTCAGCATCGCATCGGTGAGCGAGCGCGCCGCGGCGGCGGCGGGATTCAGCAACAGCCTCCGCTCGTCAGCCGACGACGTGGCGGCGGCTCGCGAATGCAACCAATCCAGCAGCAGACGCACCGGCTCGACCACCGGCACCCGGGCACGGCCGCATTGCTCGCAGGCGGCTTCGGCCACAGCCTGCCAGTGCTCGCGCTTGCGGTCGGCGCGTTCGCCCGACAGGCGCAACACGGAGCGCTCGGTCAACAGCGGCTGGATCCGCGCCACTCCCAATTCCGTGGCTTTCTCCACCAGCGCGTCCATGCGTTCGTTGGCCGGCATGCCGAGCGCCAGCGTGACATGAAGCGGCAGTTCGCAGTCCACGGCCATGGCCTCAGCGGTGCGCACGGCGACCGCACTGCGCGTGACCTGCAGCACCGTCGCGGGCCAATCGCTGCCCAGGCCGTCGAACAGCACCACGGTGTCGCCGGGCTGCACGCGCCGCACCTGCGCGTGGCGCGTGGCGCCGGGTGGCAGGGTCATTTCACAGTGCGCCTGCAACGGGTCTGGCACGAAGAGGCGCATCGTGCTCAGGCGGCGGGCTGCAGCGCCGCTTCCACAGCCAGCGCCACGGCAGCCAGCGCGGCATCGCGGCCCCGGGTGGAGGCCAGCATCAAACCGACCGGCAGCGCGCCCGGCTCATGGCAGGGCAGCGAGAAGGCGCAGCCGTCGAGGAAGTTGATTGCGAAGGTGTTGCGCAGCAGCAGGCCGTTGGCACGGAAGAAGGCTTCGTCGCTGCTTTCGAGCTCGGCGATTGGCGGGGCGGTGATAGGCACTGTGGGACAGATCAACGCGTCGATGCCCTCCAGCCGGCGTCCCATGCGCGCGATCCAGTCGCGGCGAAGTTGGTGCATGCCGATGTAGTCCGCGGCGCTGATGCCTTCGCCAGGTGCGATGCGCGCCGCCACGCGCGGGTCGAATTCACCTCGCCGGGTCTGCATCGCTGCGGCATGCGTGGCCCAGGCTTCAACGGCCGAGAAGCCACCGGGGGTGTTGATCTGCGCGACCTCGTTCAACTCGGCCAACGGCATCGGCACGATTGCGGCGCCGGCGGCCGACAGGCGCTGCAGCGCGCGCTCGAAGGCCCGCGTCACGGCGGGTTCGATGGCGTCGAACATCAGCGTGCCCGGCAAGGCCAGCCGCAGGCCCGCAAGCGGGCGCTTCGACACGTCCAGCGGTGCACCGGAGAGCACACCGTCAACGGTTAGCGCGTCGGCCACGCAGCGAGTCATGGCGCACACCGTGTCGAGCGTGTGCGACAGCGGAAAGGCGCCGTCCAGCGGCGTGCGGCTCTGCGTGTTCTTGAAGCCGACCAACCCGCACAAGGCGGCCGGGATGCGGATCGAGCCGCCGGTGTCGGAACCCAGCGCCGCCACCGCCAGGCCGAGCGCCACCGACACCGCGCCGCCCGATGTGGAGCCACCGGGAATCCGCGCCACCGCGGCATCGGCCGGGTTGCGCGGCGTGCCGTGGTGGGCGTTGATGCCCACGCCGGAGAACGCGAACTCGCTCATGTTCGTGAGGCCGATGAGGGCGGCGCCCGCTTCACGCAGGCGCGCCACTGCGGGGGCATCAACCGCGGCAGCGGGCAAGCCTTTGCGCAAAGTCGATCCAGCCATCGTGGTGCGGCCGGCGATGTCGTAGAGATCTTTGACGGTGACGGGCAGGCCTGCCAGCGGCGGTAGCGGTTCGCCCCGCGCCATGCGGGCATCGGCATCGCGCGCGGCGGCGAGGGCCATGTCGGGCAACAGGGTGGTGAATACCGCCTCGGCGGCGGGACCGGCTGCGTCTTCCAGCAGCTGCCTGACCAGCGCCTCGTGGCTGCCGGCTTGGTTTAGTGTGGCTTGCAGGGTGGCGATTGGCGCGAGCATGAAACTTGCCTTCTAAAGAATTGGATCATCGGCCCGCGCGACATCAGCGCAGCAAACGCGTGGTCGCCAGCGCGGACGCGCGAAATGCAGCTTTGCGGCTCCATCCTTCCGCGGCCAGCATGGCTCAAGTCTTCGCTTTGCCGCGCGAGCGCCGCTTGCCGCGGCCGGCGGGCGCCGTGTCGAGCCCCGCATTCAGCAGGTCCACATAGGCGCGATAGGCATAGATGCGTCCGCGCTGGCGTGCGGTCATCTCCTCCACCACCCCGAGACGCTGCAACTGCAGCAGATTCTTGTTGATGGTGGCAGGCGTCAACCCGGTGGCCACACCCAGCGCCGCGGCGGTGGCCACCGGTTGACGCTGCAGCGCGTCATGCAGCGCCCATGCCGACGGTGCGGCGCGCCCCAAACCGGCCAGCCGCTCACGATCCGAAGCCACCAGGGCCAGCAGCGCCTTGGCGGTGTGCACGGCTTGTGTGGCCGTGCTGACCACAGCCTCTGCGAAGAAATCGAGCCAACGTTCCCAGTCGCCGTGCACGCGCACCTCGTCCAGAAGCTCGTAGTAGAGCGCCCGGTGCGTCTTGAAGAAAAGGCTTGGATACAGCAGCGGCTCCTGCAGCAGGCCATCGGCCACCAGTTGCAGCACGATCAGCAACCGACCGATGCGACCGTTGCCATCCAGGAAGGGGTGGATGGTTTCAAACTGCACATGCGCCAAGGCTGCGCGCAACAGGGGTGAGGTCGGCTCGGGCTGGTCGTGCAGGAAGTGTTCGAAGGCGTCGAGGCAGGCGGGCAGTTCGCTCGTTGGCGGCGGCACGAAGGCGGCATTGCCCGGTCGGGTGCCGCCCAGCCAAACCTGAGAGCGGCGAAATTGGCCCGGCGTCTTGTCTCGACCGCGCGGATGGTCCAGCAGGGCTCCGTGCATCTCGCGCAACAAACGCAGGCTGAGTGGGAAGCCGCCGCGCAGACGCTCGATGCCATGCGCCATGGCCGCGACACAGCGGCTGACTTCCCGAGCGTCGTCCAGCGGCACGCCGGGAAGCCCGTCGATCTCGAAGAGCAACAGATCCGACAGCGACGACTGCGTGCCTTCGATCTGTGATGAGAGCACGGCCTCTTTGCGCACGAAGCTGTACAGCAGCAGCTGCGCATTGGGCAGCATCGACGACACCGCGTCGAGGCGGCCCAGCGCCACCAATGCGTCATCGAAACGCCGCCTGAGAGCGGGGGTCCACTGGACTGGCGGGTCGGGCGGCAACGGCGCCGGCACGAAAGCACCAAAGGGCTCGCCCTGGGTTCTGACGGTGACGGTGCGGCCAGGAGACGCTCGGTGCATGGTGCGCAGACTAAACCAAGTCGACGCGGAATTTTAGTCTCACCTTTGAAAGTGAAACAACGCCAGCCATCCGCTCCGCGTTGACCGACGCCCTTGCCGTCCTACTCCACCGCCCGCACCATCTCCTCGACCACCTTCTTGGCGTCACCGAACACCATCATGGTCTTGTCCATGTAGAAGAGTTCGTTGTCGAGGCCGGCATAGCCGCTGGCCATGCTGCGCTTGTTGACGATCACGGTCTTGGCCTTGTAGGCCTCCAGGATCGGCATGCCGTAGATGGCGCTGCCCTTGACATGCGCAGCCGGGTTCACGACGTCGTTGGCGCCCAGGATGATCGCCACGTCGACCTGGCCGAACTCGCCGTTGATGTCTTCCATCTCGAAGACCTGATCGTAGGGAACCTCGGCTTCGGCCAGCAGCACGTTCATGTGGCCCGGCATGCGCCCGGCCACCGGGTGGATGGCGTACTTCACCGTCACGCCCCTCTCGGTCAGCTTGGAAGCCAACTCCTTGACCGCATGCTGGGCTCGCGCGACCGCGAGCCCGTATCCCGGCACGATCACCACCGTTTCGGCATTGGAGAGCACGAAGGCCGCGTCGTCGGCACTGCCGGTCTTGACCGGCCGCTGTTCCTTGCCACCGGTGGCGGCAGTGACGGGCTCGCCCCCGAAGCCGCCCAGGATGACGTTGAAGAACGAGCGGTTCATCGCCTTGCACATGATGTAGCTCAGGATCGCGCCGGAACTGCCCACCAGACTGCCGGCGATGATCAGCATCGCGTTGTTGAGGCTGAAGCCGATGCCGGCTGCGGCCCAGCCGCTGTAGCTGTTGAGCATGCTGACCACCACCGGCATGTCGGCGCCGCCGATCGGGATGATGATGAGCACGCCCATCACGAACGCCAGCGCCAGCATCGCGAAGAACGCGGTCCAGCTTTCGGTGAAGGCGAACAGCAGGCCGAGCGCGACCATCAGGATGCCCAACACCAGGTTCAGCTTGTGCTGGCCGGTGAACTGCACCGGCGCGCCCTGGAACAGGCGGAACTTGTATTTGCCCGACAGCTTGCCGAAGGCGATCACCGAGCCGCTGAAGGTGATGGCACCGATGGCCGCGCCCAGAAACAACTCGAATCGGTTGCCGGTGGGGATCGGCACGCCATGCGGTGCGATGCCGAAGGCCCAGGGCTCAGCCACCACCGCCACCGCGATGAAGACCGCGGCCAGGCCGATCATGCTGTGCATGAAGGCCACCAGCTCGGGCATCTTGGTCATCTCGACGCGCTTGGCCATCAGCGTGCCAGCGGCGCCGCCCACCACCAGCGCGCCCAGCACCCACACCATGCCCTGCGCGCCGGTCTGCCCCATCGTCGATGCCAGCCGCACGATCAGCGCTGCCGTGGTCAGCACCGCGATCGCCATGCCAATCATTCCGAACAGGTTGCCGCGGATCGACGTGGTGGGGTGGCTGAGCCCCTTCAGCGCCTGAATGAAACAGACGCTGGCCACCAGATACAGCAGCGTGACGAGGCTCATGCTCATTTGGCTTCGCTCCCCGGAACGACAGCGGGCAGCTTCTTTTCCTTCTTCCTGAACATCTCCAGCATGCGCCGCGTGACGAGGAAGCCGCCGAACACGTTGACCGCGCACAGCGCCACCGCCAGCACGCCCATGGTTTTTCCGAGGCCGGTTTCGGTCAGCGCTGCGGCCAGCATGGCACCGACGATCACGATCGCGCTGATGGCATTGGTGACCGCCATCAACGGCGTGTGCAGGGCCGGCGTGACGGTCCAGACCACGTGGTAGCCGACATAGATCGCCAACACGAAGATGATCAGGTTGGTGACGGTGTGGTTGACGATTTCCATGGGATTTCCTTCTTGCGCCTGATCAGGCTTTGCGAAGCACTTCACCGCTGCGCGTCATCAGGCAGGCGACGACGATGTCGTCGTCCATCGGCACCGTGAAGGCGCTGTCTTTGGGCAGCACCAGCTTCAGAAAGTCGAGCACGTTGCGTGCATAGAGCGACGACGCGTCGGCCGCCACCAGTGCCGGGATGTTGGTCTCGCCGATGATCGTCACGCCGTGTTTGACCGTTGTCTTGCCGGGCTCCGTCAGCGGGCAATTGCCACCAGCCGGTGCCGCCATGTCGACGATCACCGAGCCCGGCTTCATCGACTGGACCATCTCCTCGGTGATCAGCACCGGCGCCTTGCGGCCCGGGATCAGCGCCGTGCTGATGACGAGGTCGGCATTGGCGACGCGCTTGGCCACCTCGACCTTCTGGCGCTCGAGCCAGCTGGGGGGCATCGGTTTGGCATAGCCGCCCACGCCGACGGCGGCTTCCTTCTCTTCGGCAGTTTCATAAGGCACATCGATGAACTTGGCGCCCAGGCTCTCGACCTGCTCCTTCACCGAGGGCCGCACATCCGAGGCCTCGATCACCGCCCCCAGCCGCTTGGCCGTCGCGATGGCCTGCAGCCCCGCCACGCCCACCCCCAGCACCACCACCCGGGCGGCCTTGATGGTGCCGGCGGCCGTCATCAGCATCGGGAACAAGCGCTGGTACTTGTCGGCACCCATCATCACGGCCTTGTAGCCGGCGATGTTGGCCTGGCTGGACAGCACGTCCATGCTTTGCGCGCGCGTGGTGCGCGGCGCGGCTTCGAGCGCGAAGCTGGTGAGGCCGGCCGCAGCCAGCCGCTGCAGACCATCGACATCGAACGGGTTCAAGAGTCCCACCAACGCCGTGTCGGGCTTCATCAGCGCCAGTTCGTCGTCGCTGGGCGGGCGCACCTTCAGCACCAACTCGCAGCCGAAGGCGCCGTTGCGGTCGGTGACTTCGGCGCCGGCGGCGGAGTAGGCAGCGTCGGTGGCGCTGGCAGCCACCCCGGCGCCGGATTGCACCCGCACCGTGTGGCCCTGAGCCTTGAGTTTCTTTGCCGTCTCGGGGGTCACGGACACACGGGTCTCACCCGCAGCGGACTCGAGCGGAACGCCGATCAGCATGCTGCCTCCTCGTTTCTTGTGGGCGGCGTCTGGCATGCACCCAGTGCCTGAGCCTGCCGCCGATGCGCACTGAAGCTAACACAAAGCCCCATTGATCCGGGTTGACCCGCACCACCCTCAACCGGCTGCAGGCGCCGGTTGCGGCGCTGTTTGCAAGGCCGTTCGTAGCGCTCGTCGCAACGCAGCCGCTGCCTAGAATCCGTCCCTCATGGCCGACGACGATGCTGCCGCGCCCGACCCCCCACAGGCGACGCTTGCGGATCGTTGCGACGTGCTGGTGGTGGGCGCAGGCCCAGCCGGCAGCGCCTGTGCGCTGCAGCTGGCACGGGCCGGGCGCGACGTGGTGCTGGTCGACCAGCACGACTTCCCGCGCGACAAGGTTTGCGGCGACGCGTTGATCCCGGACGCTCATGCGGCGCTCGGCAAGCTCGGGCTCGCCGACGCGGTGGCCGCGCAAGCCACCCGGGTCGAGGGCGTGCGCTGCGTGGCGCCCCGTGCCGGCAGCATCGACGTGCCCGGCACGGTTTCGGTGCTGCCGCGCAAGGTGCTCGATCACCTGCTGGTGCAGTCCGCACAACGTGCCGGGGCACGCCTCGTGACGCCGCTGCGCTTCACGGCGCCGTTGCTCGACGGCGCCCGCGTGGTCGGCGCGATCCTGCAAC
>JBDSMV010000031.1:0-2586 GCA_039915715.1 Rubrivivax sp.
CCCTGATCCTGGCCATCATGGCGGTGGAGTCCAGCTTCAACCCGTTCGCGCAGAGTTCGGTTGGCGCGCAGGGCCTGATGCAGGTCATGACCCGCATCCACGACGACAAGTACGAGGTTTTCGGCGGCAACCACGCCGCCTTCGACCCGATCAGCAACCTGCGCGTCGGCGTGCAGGTGCTGCGCGACTGCATCGCCCGTGCCGGCAGCATCAATGCCGGGTTGCGCTACTACGTCGGTGCCGCGCTGCTGGAAGAAGACGGCGGCTATGCGGGCCGCGTGCTGGCCGAACAGGCCCACATGCGCAACGTGGCCAACGGCCGTTTGGTGCCGACCAATGCGTCGACCACGCCTTCGCTGATCACGCTCAAGGAGCTGGAAGCGTCGATGCCGGCTGCCGCGTCGGCACCAGCCGCCGATTCGGCCAGCGCCGAACCCGACAAGGCGGTGGCGCTGCTGCGCTGAGCTGCCGACGGCCCGCCGGGCTGCGCTGATCCTTCGCGGATCCTTCGAACGCCGCCCCTACACTCCAAGCCACCAGCGGGCGCTATCCCAGCACGGAGCCAGCGCAGAGCCAGCGCCTGCCCCACTCCGCAGACCCAGGACGCCCATGTTCGACCGCGCTTCATCCACCATCGCCCGCATCGATCCCGACCTGTGGGCCGCGATCGAGGCCGAAAACGCCCGCCAGGAAGCCCACATCGAGCTGATTGCGAGCGAGAACTACACCTCGCCAGCGGTGATGGAGGCGCAGGGGTCGCAGCTGACCAACAAGTACGCCGAGGGCTATCCGGGCCGGCGCTACTACGGCGGTTGCGAAAACGTCGATGTGGTCGAGCAACTGGCCATCGACCGCGTCAAGCAACTGTTCGGCGCCGGCTTCGCCAATGTGCAGGCCAACAGCGGCTCGCAGGCCAACCAGTCGGTGTTCTTCGGTCTGCTGAAGCCGGGCGACACGATCATGGGCATGAGCCTGGCCGAAGGCGGCCACCTGACGCATGGCATGCCGCTGAACATGAGCGGCAAGTGGTTCAACGTTGTCAGCTATGGGCTCGATGCCGACGAAGCCATTGACTACCAGCAGATGGAACGGCTGGCGCACGAGCACAAGCCCAAGCTGATCATCGCGGGCGCATCGGCCTACAGCCTGCGGATCGATTTCGAGCGCTTCGCCCAGGTGGCGAAGGCGATCGGCGCAGTCTTCATGGTCGACATGGCGCATTACGCCGGCTCGATCGCGGCCGGCCTCTACCCGAACCCGCTGCCGCATGCCGATGTGGTCACCAGCACCACCCACAAGAGCCTGCGCGGCCCGCGCGGCGGCATCGTGCTGACCAATGACGAGGGGGTCGCGAAAAAGATCAACAGCGCCATCTTCCCGGGCATCCAGGGCGGCCCGCTGATGCATGTGATCGCCGGCAAGGCGGTGGCCTTCAAGGAAGCGCTGGAGCCGGCCTTCAAGATTTACCAGCAACAGGTTCTGGACAACGCCCGCGTGCTGGCAGACACCTTGATCGAGCGCGGGCTGCGCATCGTCAGTGGCCGCACCGAAAGCCATCTGATGCTGGTCGATCTGCGCCCCAAGAACCTGACCGGCAAGGAAGCCGAGGCGATCCTGGGCGATGCCCACATGACCTGCAACAAGAACGGCATCCCGAACGATCCGCAAAAGCCGATGGTGACCAGCGGCATCCGGCTCGGCACCCCGGCGATGACCACTCGCGGCTTCGGCACCGACGAAGCACGCCAGACGGCGAACCTGATCGCCGATGTGCTGGATCGCCCGCACGATGCGCAGAACATTGCCGACGTTCGGGCCAAAGTCGCCGCTCTGACCCGCGATTTCCCGGTGTATAGATGACTCCCAGGCTTGCGGCTGCGCCGCTTCGCCACCCCCCGGGGGGGCTGGCGGCCGCTTTGGGAGCGGCCCGGCAACGGCTGGGGCGTTAGGCCGGCAAGATGCGTTGTCCGTTCTGCGCCCACGAAGAGACGCAGGTCGTCGAGACGCGCGAGTCCGAGGAAGGCGACGCGATCCGCAGGCGGCGGCGTTGCCTGCATTGCGAAAAGCGCTTCACCACCTACGAACGCAGTGAGATCGCGATGCCGGCGGTGGTCAAGAAGGACGGCGCGCGGGTCGAGTTCGACCCGTCCAAGCTGCGTGCCAGCATGATGCTGGCGCTGCGCAAGCGGCCGGTGAGCGTCGAGCAGATCGACGCGGCGCTGGAGCGCATGCAGGACAAGCTGCTCGCCAGCGGCGCGCGTGAGCTGCCAAGCACCCGGCTCGGCGAGCTGGTGATGCGGGAGCTCAAGCGCATCGACAAGGTCGCCTATGTGCGCTTCGCATCGGTGTACCGCGAGTTCGAAGATGTGGATGCGTTCAGACAACTGATCCGCGACATCTGATCGACTGCCCGCGCCACACCCCCACCTGGGGGTACCCGTGCTGCCGCACACGACCCCCATGCGGCCGACACCCTGGTCGCACCCCCGCCAAGCCCACTGCCGGGGGACGCGAGAAACCGCGTCGATTTCTACAGTGGCTGCATCCCAACTCCCCACCCGGAGACCACGATGCAGACCTCCTCGA
>JBDSMV010000072.1:0-17252 GCA_039915715.1 Rubrivivax sp.
GTCACCGTGACCGCCGCGCGGCCGGTGGCCGAGGCCATCAGCACCGCGGGCGGCGTGCGCTTCGAGGCCGTGGACGAGCACCTGATGCTGAAGGCGCTGCCAGGCGTGTTCGTCGCTGGCGAGATGCTCGACTGGGAAGCCCCCACCGGTGGTTATTTGCTGACCGCTTGCTTCGCCACCGGCCTGGCCGCCGGGCAGGGTGCGGCGGCGTGGCTGCCGGCCGATCAGGCCACACAGCCCCCTTAAGATTCGCGGCCCCGACACTGCAGAGGCTCATTCCCGTTGGATCCGATCGTTGTGCAAGTGGCTGCCGAACTGCGTGTTCGGCCAGCGCAGATTCAGAGCGCGGTGGCGTTGCTGGACGGGGGCGCCACGGTGCCGTTCATCGCCCGGTACAGAAAGGAAGCGACCGAGGGCCTCGACGACATCCAGCTGCGCGAACTCGAAGCCCGCTTGTCGTACTTGCGAGAGTTGCAGGCTCGCCGCGCGGTGGTGCTCCTGAGCATCGACGAGCAGGGCAAGCTGACTCCGGCGTTGCGGGCGGCGATCGCAGCCGCGCCGACCAAGCAGGAGCTCGAAGACCTGTACCTGCCATTCAAGCCCAAACGCCGCACCAAAGGAATGATCGCGCGCGAAGCCGGGCTCGAACCGCTGGCCGACCGTTTGTTCGGCAACCCCCAACTGCACCCTGCAGTCGAAGCCCCTGCCTTCGTCAACGCCGAGGGTGGGTTTGCCGATGCGGCTGCGGTGCTCGACGGTGTGCGCGACCTGTTGGCCGAACGCTGGGCCGAAGACCCGTCGCTCGTCGGCTTGTTGCGTGAATGGCTGTGGGCCGAAGGTCGGCTGCGCAGCCAGATCGCGGCCGGCAAGAACCCCGACGACAACGAGGCCGCCAAGTTTCGCGACTACTTCGACTATGCCGAGCCGATTCGCAGCGTTCCGAGCCATCGCGCACTGGCGGTGTTCCGCGGTCGCAGCCTCGAGTGGCTCGATGCCAAGCTGGTGCTGGATGAAGTGCCTGTGCCCGCTGGTCCCGGCACGCCGAGCCTGGCCGAAGGACGCATCGCGCACCACCTGGGCTGGTCGCAACAGGGCCGCCCCGGCGATGCGCTGCTGCGCAAGACCGTCGCCTGGACCTGGAAGGTCAAGCTGTCACTGAGCCTGGAACGCGACCTCTTCGCCCGCCTGCGCGAAGCCGCGGAGACGGTCGCCATCAAGGTCTTCGGCGACAACCTGCGTGACCTGTTGCTGGCCGCACCGGCCGGCAAGCGCGTGGTGATGGGGCTCGACCCGGGCATCCGCACCGGCGTCAAGGTGGCCGTGGTGTCCGACACCGGCAAGGTGCTGGCCACCCACACCGTCTATCCCCACGAACCGCGGCGCGACTGGGACGGTGCGCTGCATGCGTTGCAGCGGTTGGTGACGTCGCACGGCGTCGACCTGATCGCGATCGGCAATGGCACCGCGAGCCGCGACACCGCCAAGCTGGCGGCCGATCTGATCAAGCGGGTCCAGAGCGTGGCGGCCGACATGCGGATCGAAAAGGTGGTGGTCAGCGAATCCGGCGCGTCGATCTACTCGGCCAGCGAATTCGCCAGCAACGAATTGCCCGACCTGGATGTCACCTTGCGCGGCGCGGTCAGCATCGCGCGCCGCCTGCAGGACCCGTTGGCCGAACTGGTGAAGATCGACCCCAAGAGCATCGGCGTCGGCCAGTACCAGCACGACCTCAACCCGGGCGGGCTGGCACGGTCGCTGGACGCGGTGGTCGAGGACTGCGTCAATGGCGTCGGTGTCGACCTGAACACCGCATCTGCGCCGCTGCTGGCGCGGGTCTCGGGCTTGTCGGCCACGGTGGCATCGGCGATCGTGCGCTGGCGCGACGCCCATGGTGCCTTCCGCAACCGGCGTCAGTTGCTGGAGGTGCAGGGGCTGGGGCCGAAGGGCTTCGAGCAATCGGCTGGCTTTCTGCGCATCCGCGGTGGCGACGACCCGCTGGACATCACGGGAGTGCACCCCGAAACCTATCCGGTGGTGCAGAAGATGCTGGCCGCCATCGGTCGGCCGGTGACCGAACTGATGGGCCGGGCCGAGGTGCTGCGCACGCTCAAGCCCGAAGCCTTTGCCGACGAGCGCTTCGGGGCCATCACCGTCAAGGACATCCTGATCGAGCTGGAAAAACCCGGCCGCGATCCGCGCCCGGACTTCAAGGTGGCGCGCTTCGACGACAGCGTCAGCGACATCGCCGACCTGCGGCCCGGCATGGTGCTCGAAGGCACCGTCAGCAATGTCGCGGCCTTCGGCGCGTTCGTCGATCTGGGGGTGCACCAGGACGGTTTGATCCATGTCAGCCAGCTGGCCGACCGCTTCGTCAGCGATGCGCGCGAGGTGGTGCGAACCGGGCAGGTGGTCACCGTGCGGGTGCAGGAGGTCGACCTGCAGCGCAAGCGCATCTCGTTGACGATGAAGCTGGCAGCGCCGGTCGCGTCGAGCGCAGGCCAAGGCCAGGGCACCGGCACCGACAACCGCTTCCAGCCCGCGGCGCGCGGCCAGCGACCGGTGCGTGCAGGGCAGGGTGGTGGCAGCCCAGCGGCGACACCGACCGGAGGCGCGATGGCTGCGGCATTCGCCAAGTCGAAGCCGCGTTGACGGTGTCGATCGGCAGCACTTGAAGGCCCTTCAGGTTCACGCCGGACCGCGCGCGCTCACGCACCTGCGAGAGAGGGGGCTGTCGCCTGCCGATGTGCGTGTGATCCCGGCAGCAGCTGGTGGGCCGAAAGGTCTGGCGTTGCTGCCGCTCGATCGATTTCTGTTTGGGCACTGGCTTGCGCCATCGCCATCGTCATCGTCATCGACATCGCCGCAGCCGTTGCATCTGGTGGGTGCATCGATCGGCGCCTGGCGCATGGCAGCGGCGTGCGCCCCCGATGCCGATGCGGCGCTTGCGTTGTTGGGCGAGTCCTATGTCACCCAGACCTACCCGCATGCACCCGGACGCATGCCGACACCGCGCACGGTGACCCAGGTCTTCAGCCAGCAGCTCGACCGGCAGTTGGGTGCGATCGGCGCGCAGATCCTGTCGCATCCGCGCTTTCGTCTGCATGTTTTCACAAGCCGCGGCCGGCGGCTGCTGCACCGGCCCAACCGGGTCCACATGCCGCTGGGCTGGGCGTCGGCCTTTGCGGCCAATGCCATCGGCCGACACACGCTCGGCGGCTGGATGGAACGCGTGGTGTTCGGCGACCCGCGCGACCCACTGCCGTTCGGGCTTGCCGACTACCCGACCCGGCGCGCCGAACTGAACAGCGCCAACCTGTGTCAGGCGGTTCTTGCCAGTTGCACGATCCCGTTCGCGCTCGAAGCCGTGCAGGACGTGCCAGGCGGGCCGCCCGGTACGTATTGGGACGGCGGCATCACCGACTACCACCTGCACCTGGACTACGCGGCGATGGCCGACGGCCTGACGCTCTATCCGCACTTCGGCGCCCAGGTGGTGCCGGGCTGGCTCGACAAGGGCTGGAAGTGGCGCCACCGCAGCAGCACGCGGCTGTCCAACGTCGTGGTACTGGCGCCGTCGCCGGAATGGCTGCGCAGCCTGCCCAACGGCAAGTTGCCCGACCGCAGCGACTTCAAGGCCTACGGCGATGACGAAGCCGGCCGCCAGCGCGACTGGCGCCGCGTGCTGTCCGAAAGCCAGCGCCTTGCGGACGAATTCGCGGAACTCGTGCAGGGCGGCCGGCCTGTGCATGCTTCGCCGCTGGTTTGAAGAGCGAAGCCGCTAGAATTTGCGGTTCCGTTCGACCTCACCAAGGACGAGAAAGGCGCATCGGTTATGACACCGCGGACTACCACCTGCTTGCCACCCGGGGCTTTCATGACCCCGGCCTGAAGCCGCGTCCACGGGTTGCAACACAGCCTGTCCCAAACCAAGCGCGGCGCCCACCGCGCTTTTTTGCGCCCTTTCGCACACTCACATGGGGTGACACCAATGATCCACATCACATTGCCCGACGGCTCGCGCCGTCCATTCGAAGCCCCGCCCACGGTCGGCGAAGTCGCCGCATCGATCGGTGCCGGGCTCGCCAAGGCCGCATTGGCCGGCAAGCTCGACGGCAAGCTGGTCGACACCAGCCACCGCATCACGCACGACGCCAATCTGGCGATCGTGACCTCGAAAGATGTTGAAGGGCTCGATGTCATCCGCCACAGCACGGCGCACTTGCTGGCCTATGCCGTCAAGCAGTTGTTTCCGGAAGCCCAGGTGACGATCGGCCCGGTGATCGAGAACGGCTTCTATTACGACTTCGCTTACAAGCGCCCGTTCACGCCCGAGGACCTGGTGGCGATCGAGCAGCGCATGACCGACCTGGCGGGCAAGGACGAAGCGGTGACGCGGCGCGTGCTGCCGCGCGACGCAGCGATCGCACATTTCAAGGCCCAGGGCGAGATCTACAAGGCCGAGATCATCGGCAGCATCCCGGCCGACCAAGAGGTTTCGCTCTACACCGAAGGCGGCTTCGAAGACCTGTGTCGCGGCCCGCATGTGCCCAGCACGGGCAAGCTGAAGCACTTCAAGTTGATGAAGGTGGCCGGCGCCTACTGGCGCGGCGACCAGGCCAACGAGCAACTGCAGCGCATCTATGGCACCGCCTGGGCCACCAAGGACGAACTGCAGGGCTACCTGCGGATGCTGGAAGAGGCCGAGAAGCGCGACCACCGGCGCCTGGGTCGTGAGCTCGACCTGTTCCACATGGACGAGCATGCGCCGGGGCTCGTGTTCTGGCATCCGAAGGGCTGGACGCTGTGGCAACAGGTCGAGCAGTACATGCGCGCCATTTACCTCGACAACGGTTATGCCGAGGTCAAAGGTCCGCAACTGCTGGACAAGTCGCTGTGGGAAAAAACCGGTCACTGGGACAAGTACCGCGACGCGATGTTCACCACCGAATCGGAAAAGCGCGACTACGCGTTGAAGCCGATGAACTGCCCTGGGCACATCCTGATCTTCAAGCAGGGCATCAAGAGCTATCGCGACCTGCCTCTGCGCTATGGCGAATTCGGCAACTGCCACCGCAACGAGCCCACCGGCGGGCTGCACGGCATCATGCGGGTGCGCGGCTTCACGCAGGATGACGGCCATATCTTCTGCACCGAAGACATGATCCTGCCCGAATGCGTGGCCTACACCGCGCTGTTGCAGTCGGTCTACCGGGACTTCGGCTTCACGAACATCATCTACAAGGTGGCGACGCGGCCCGAGGCCCGCATCGGCAGCGATGCGGTCTGGGACAAGGCCGAACACGCGCTGATGGAAAGCCTGCGTCGCAGCGGTGTCGAGTTCGAAGTCGCGCCAGGCGACGGCGCCTTCTATGGTCCGAAGATCGAGTACACCCTGAAAGACGCCATCGGGCGCCAGTGGCAGTGCGGCACGATGCAGGTGGACTTCAGCATGGCCGAACGGCTGGACGCGGTCTATGTGGCCGAAGATTCGAGCCGCCGTCACCCGGTGATGCTGCACCGGGCGATCGTCGGCAGCCTCGAGCGATTCATCGGCATCCTGATCGAAGAGCATGCCGGCGCACTGCCTGCGTGGCTGGCGCCGCTGCAGGTGGTGGTATCGCCGATCACCGACCAGCAGGCCGACTATGCCGCCGAAGTCGCGAAAACGCTGCAAAAACAAGGAGTTAGGGTCCATGTCGATTTGCGCAATGAAAAGATAGGCTATAAAATCCGCGAGCATTCGATGCAGAAGGTTCCGTTCATCCTGGTCGCTGGCGACAAGGAGAAGGCGAACGGAACCGTTGCCGTGCGCGCTCGGGGCAATCAGGACCTTGGCGTGATGGCGCTGGCAGACTTCAGTCAGAAGATCACCAGCGACATCGCCACCAAGGTGTAGTCAAGCTCCGGCGCGCTTTCATTTTTTAGTGGCCCGGACGCCTTCGGGTTGCCACAGGAGCTGGAACCATCGCTACTTTCATGGACCGCCGCGTGCCGAACGCGGAACGCAAGCACAGGCTGAATCGGGAAATCATGTCGCTGCAAGTGCGACTGAATGGGATTGAAAACGAACCACTGGGTGTCGTTGCCACCACCGAAGCGTTGCGCATGGCCGGGGAAATGGATGTCGATCTGGTCGAGATCGCCGCCACCGCAGACCCCCCGGTGTGCCGGTTGATGGACTATGGCAAGTTCAAGTACCAGGAACAGAAGAAGGCCGCCGAAGCCAAGAGCAAGCAGAAAATCATCGAGGTCAAGGAAGTCAAGTTCCGGCCCGGCACCGATGAAGGCGATTACACGATCAAGATGCGCAATCTGCGCCGCTTCATCTCCGAAGATGGCGATAAGGGCAAGGTCACCTTGCGCTTCAGGGGCCGCGAGATCACCCACCAGGACATCGGCATGCGGATGCTGGAACGCATCCGCGATGAGTTGGCCGATGTGGCGGTGGTCGAGCACATGCCCAAGCTGGAAGGGCGGCAGATGATCATGGTGCTGTCGCCGAAACGGAAGTAGTTTTTTCGAAGGAACCTCCGACCATCCGCTCCAGCGGATGCCGGACACAAGCGGCTGCAGGCCAGCAAGTCCACCGATCTCCGGTGGCGCCTGCAGCAGCACACATAGAAGGAGCATTCACATGCCCAAGATGAAAACCAAAAGCGGCGCGAAGAAGCGTTTTCGCGTTCGCCCGGGCGGCACCGTCAAGCGCGGCCAAGCCTTCAAGCGCCACATCCTGACCAAAAAGAGCACGGCCCGCAAACGCAATCTGCGCGGCATGGTCAACGTGCACGAGACCAACATGGGGCACATGGCCCAGATGTTGCCCTTCGCCGGCCTGTAAGCCGACCACCCACAACAACGCACAAGGAGCACACACATGCCTCGCGTCAAACGTGGTGTCACGGCACACGCCCGCCACAAGAAGATTCTCGCCCTCGCCAAGGGGTACCGCGGTCGCCGCAAGAACGTCTACCGGATTGCCAAGCAGGCGGTAATGAAGGCGGGGCAGTACGCCTACCGCGACCGCCGCACCCGGAAACGCGTTTTCCGCCAGTTGTGGATTGCACGCATCAACGCCGCGTCGCGGGAGTTGGGCGTGACCTACAGCCGCTTCATGGCGGGTCTGAAGAAGGCTCAGATCGACATCGACCGCAAGGTGCTGTCGGACATGGCCATCCACGATCCGGCCGCGTTTGCAAGCATCGTCGACAAGGTCAAGGCCCAATTGGCCTGATTCGCCTTCCGCGTGGTTCTGGCGGCTCTAGTGGCCGTACAGATCGCTCCCGATCAAGGCCGTTTCGACGGCCTTTTTTCATCCCACCATGAACGATCTTGCCTCCGTGGTGCAGTCGGCTGCCGCCGACTTCGAAGCCGCGCACCAGAATGCCGATCTCGAGAACGCCAAGGCCCTCTACCTGGGCAAGAGCGGTCGAGTGACCGAGTTGTTGAAAGGCCTGGGCGCTTTGGCGCCCGAGCAGAAGAAGGTGCGCGGTGCCGAGATCAACCAAGCCAAGTCGCAGATCGAAGCGGCGCTGCAGGCACGACGCGCGCGGCTGGCGCAGCTCGAGCTGGATGCGCAACTCCAGGCTGAAGCACTCGACGTGACGCTGCCCGGCCGCCGCCATGGCAGCGGCGGCCTGCACCCGGTGACGCTGGCGCAGCAGCGCATCGAAGCCATCTTCAGCTCGATGGGCTTCGATATCGCCGATGGTCCCGAGATCGAAACCGACTGGATGAGCTTCACCGCCCTCAACAACCCCGAAAACCACCCCGCGCGGTCGATGCAGGACACCTTCTATGTCGATCTGAAGGATGGCGAGGGCCACTGGCTCAACCTGCGCCCGCACACCAGCCCGATGCAGGTGCGCTACGCCCGCGCCCATGCGGCACGGCATGCGGGGTTGATGGCCGCCGGCATCCCGATCCCCGACATCCGGGTCATTGCCCCGGGCCGTACCTACCGCGTCGACAGCGACGCCACCCATTCGCCGATGTTCCACCAGGTCGAAGGCCTGTGGATCGGCGAGAACGTCAGCTTCAAGGACCTGAAGTCGGTCTACCTGGATTTCGTGCGCTCGTTTTTCGAGACCGACGCACTCGACCTGCGCTTTCGCCCCAGCTATTTTCCGTTCACCGAGCCCAGCGCCGAGATCGACATCCGCTTCGCCACCGGCCCTCTGGCCGGGCGCTGGCTGGAAGTGTCAGGCTCGGGCCAGGTCCATCCGCAGGTGATCCGCAACATGGGGTTCGACCCCGAGCGCTTCATCGGATTTGCCTTCGGCTCGGGCATCGACCGGCTGGCGATGCTGCGCTATGGCATCGACGACCTGCGGCTGATGTTCGACGGCGACTTGCGCTTCCTGTCGCAGTTTCGCTGAGCCGCTGAGCCGACGACCTTCATTCGATTTGCGCATCCGCCCCATCGAACCCACGAGCCAAAGTCAAGCCCGATGCAATTTCCCGAATCCTGGCTGCGCGAGTTCTGCAATCCGCCGCTCAGCACCGCCGAACTGGCCGACCTGCTGACGCTGTCGGGGTTCGAGGTCGAAGAGACACGCCCGGTGGCGCCACCGTTCAGCGGCGTGGTGGTCGCCCGCATCATCGCGGCAGAGCCGCATCCTCAGGCCGATCGGCTGCAGGTGTGCAAGGTCGATGCCGGCGCGCATTCGCCCGATGGTCCGCTGCAGATCGTCTGCGGCGCGCCGAATGCGCGGGTCGGCATCCTCGTGCCACTGGCAATCGTCGGTGCCGACTTGCCGGCCACAGCCGATGCAAAAGCCGGTGAGGAGCCCTTGCGGATCGGCATCGGGCAACTGCGGGGTGTCGAGAGCCGCGGCATGCTGTGTTCGGCAAAAGAGCTGCAGATCGCCGACGACCATGGCGGCCTGCTGGAGCTGGCGGCCGATGCGCCGCCGGGTGCCGACGTGCGCGACTGGCTCAAGCTGGACGACACGCTCTTCACGCTCAAGCTCACGCCCAACCTGGCGCACGGGCTCAGCGTGTGGGGCGTCGCGCGCGAGGTGTCGGCACTGACCGGCGCGCCCCTGATAACGCATGCTGTCGAGCCGGTGCCGCCGCAGCACCCGCGCACGCTCGACGTCGATGTACAGGCCAGCGACCTGTGCGGTCGTTTCTCGGGTCGCGTGCTGCTGGCTGTCGACCCGGCGGCGCCGACCCCGCCGTGGATGGTCGAGCGGCTGCTGCGCTGCGGCCAGCGCAGCGTCAGCGCGCTGGTGGACATCTCCAACTACGTGATGTTCGAGTCGGGCCAGCCTTCGCACATCTTCGATCTGGACAAGATCCACGATCGGTTGGTGGTGCGCTGGGGCAGGCGCGGCGAAAGTCTCAAGCTGCTCAACGGCAACACCGTCGACGTCGACGGACAGGTCGGGGTGATCGCCGACGCCGAAGGCGTCGAGTCGCTGGCCGGCATCATGGGCGGCGACGCCACTGCGGTCGACATTGCCACCACGCGCAACATCTATCTCGAAGCCGCCTTCTGGTGGCCCGAAGCCGTGGCGGGGCGGTCGCGCCGCTACAACTTCGCAACCGATGCCGGTCACCGCTTCGAACGTGGTGTCGACCCGGCGCAGACGGTGAGCCATGTCGAACGCATCACGCAGTTGATCCAGCAGATCTGCGGCGGGCAGGCTGGCCCGGTGCAGGACCAAACACTGAAGCTGCCGGCGCTAGAGCCGGTGACGTTGCGGGTGGCACGCGCCGTGCGCGTGCTCGGCATGGGGGTGACCCAACAGCAGTGCGCCGATGTCTTCACGCGCCTCGGGTTCGCCTTCACCGAGGGCGATGGGCAGCTGACGGTGCGCCCTCCGAGCTGGCGTTTTGACCTGCGCATCGAGGAAGACCTGATCGAAGAGGTGGTGCGCGTGATCGGCTACCACCGCCTGCCAGACACCCCGCCGGTGGCACCGGTGGTGGCGCGGGTGCGCACTGAATCGCAGCGCAGCGCCAATGCGGTGCGGCAGGTGCTCGCCGACCTGGGATATCAGGAAACCATCAGCTATAGCTTTGTCGAGGCGCGCTGGGAGCAGGAGCTGGCCGGCAACGCCGAGCCGATCCGGGTCTTGAACCCGATCTCCGCGCCGCTTTCGGTGATGCGGTCGAGCCTGATCGGCAGCCTGGTTCAGGTGCTGCGTCACAACCTGACGCGGCGGGCCACACGCGTGCAGGTGTTCGAGATCGGCCGCGTGTTCCTGCGCGACACCGCGGCCACCGACGGCCCGCGGTCGGTGGCCGGGCTGCGGCAGCCGATTCGAGTCGCCGGACTGCTGTATGGAACTGCCGATCCGCTGCAATGGGCAACCCGTGACCGTGGGGCCGATTTCTACGATGTGAAGGGCGCTGTCGAATCGCTGCTGGCGCCGTTGGTGGTGCGTTTCGAGACGACCGACCATCCGGCGCTCCATCCGGGGCGCTCGGCCGCGGTGCGCGTGGGTGATCGTGTCATCGGAGTCCTCGGCGAACTGCATCCGCGCTGGCGACAGACCTACGAACTTCCGCACGCGCCGTTGTTGTTCGAACTCGAGCTGGACGCTGTCTTGCACCGCTCCATGCCGCTTCATGCGCCAGTTCCGCGGCAGCAGGCGGCTTCGCGCGACGTGGCCCTGGTGGCCTCAGAGCGGGTCAGCCACGATGCGCTGGTGGAAGCGCTACGAGCCGATCCGCAGGGGCTCGTGAAGTCGGCAACGCTGTTCGATGTCTACAAGCCGACTGCAAACGCGGCTGGATTCAGACCCGGTGAACGCAGTCTGGCGGTGCGGATGGAGCTGCTGGACACCGAAGCCACGCTGACCGACGCGCGCATCGACGCGGCTGTCGACGCCGCGGTCCAACGCGCAACCGAAACGCTGCAGGTTCGGCTGCGGGGGACGGCTTGACATGGGTGACGACGACACCCCTGTCGACCGCGTGATCCTGCCTTCGCTGGACACACCGACTTTGACCAAGGCCGAGCTCGCCGATCTTTTGTTCGAGAACCTGGGCCTGAACAAGCGCGAATCGAAGGACATGGTCGAAGCCTTTTTCGAGATCATCCATGGCACGTTGGTCACCGGTCAGGATGTGAAGTTGTCGGGCTTCGGCAACTTCATGATCCGGCGCAAGGCGCCGCGCCCGGGGCGCAATCCGCGTACCGGCGAATCGATCCCGATCAAGGCGCGGCATGTGGTCACTTTCCACGCCAGTCACAAGTTGAAGTCGATCGTGCAAGGTGAAGCACCCGCCGAGGAAGACTTCGAGTAGAGTCTGAATTCCCCTTTGGATCCCATTGATTTCAATGGAGAATTCCCTCCCTCTGATCCCGGCCAAACGCTACTTCACGATCGGGGAGGTGAGCGAGCTGTGCCAGGTCAAGTCCCATGTGCTGCGCTACTGGGAACAGGAATTCACCCAGCTCAAGCCGATGAAGCGGCGCGGCAATCGACGCTACTACCAGCACCACGAGGTGCTGCTGATCCGTCGCATCCGGGAGCTGTTGTACGAGCAAGGCTTCACGATCAACGGCGCCCGGCAGCGGCTGTCGGATGCGATGGCGGGGCGCCCACCCGCGCCCGGTGCCACCAACATCGACTTCATACCGGTCGCGATCGTTACCGACGGTGTCGACGGCCCCGCAGATGGGACTGTCGAGGAGCCGCCGGCAGACCCGTCCGCGAACGACGCCGCCGTTGTGGGCGGCGCACAGGTGCCCGTGAACCTGCGCGCCGAACTGCGTTCGATCCGCGCCCTACTCGACGCCTGACCGGCACATGCCGGCACCTATAATGCGGGCTTCAGTCGGGACGTAGCGCAGCCTGGTAGCGCATCGGTCTGGGGGACCGGGGGTCGCAGGTTCGAATCCTGTCGTCCCGACCATGAAGTCAGAGTTTCAGATGCCGGTCGGGCCAGTTTTCGTGAGGAAACTGGCCCGATTGCGTTGGCGCTGTACACGGTTCTGTTTGCAGGAACTTGCCATGCCATCCCGCGGGAAGCGCGAAGAAGCCCCGACAGCGCGGGGCGCCGCGGCGCTGCTGCGTCGCGGCCTTGACGCGGCACTTGCCAATCCAGAGAACGGCCGTGAAGACTTGCGTGCAGCGCTCTCCGCTTTCACCGCCCACGGCGATGCCGCCGGCCGCCTGGTTGCCGCCACAGCGCTGCTTCAGCTGATCGGCATCGCTGACGACGACTACACGGGTTTCGAGATCGCTGTCGACGCGGCACTCGACGCGCATGCAGCACTGGCCGCCATCGACGGTGCCGAGCATCGTCTCGTCGCGCAGACCGGCTTGCTGATCGCCGGATGGTTCCAGGCGCTCGACGATCCGCTGCTGCCAGCGCAGGCCGATGCCCTCACACGCGCGCTCTCAGACGAGTCGCTGCGCGCTTCGGTGCGATGCTGCGCCGGGCTTACCGCGCTTGCGTACCACGTCGCCCGCTTCAATCTCGAAGGCGTGCTATGGGTCGAGCTGATGATGCGGCCGGTGCTGGCGGTACAAACGCTACCGCAACGGTTGGCCGCTGAGTGGCGCCACGCGCTCGTTCAGGGCCGCTACGAATGCGGCGGCGCCGACACCGCCGAAGCGCTGCGTGGCGCAGTCGACCCCACGGCGACGGCTGCGACCGAGCCGGCGGTTGCGCTCAAGCGCCTGTTGGCCGAGGCGCAAAACGCGATCGGCGAGGGCCAGCTCGATGCCGGCGACGCGGCGCTCGCGCAATGTGAACCGTTGTTGTCGCCGCGCGCACCACGGCCGGCCAGCTGGTGGCATTTGCTGCGCTCGCGTCAAGCGCTCGCCGCTGGTCATCCACGCGGCGCACTGGTGCACGCCCAGTTGGCGCTGCGTCTGGTCGGCGAAAGCCAACTGCCGGCGCGTTGGACAGGCGTCACCCTGATGCAGCCGGGGCAGGTGCATGTGGCCGCTGGCAACCATGCGCAAGCGCTGCCGTACTTCGAGCGGGCCGGCGCCGCGGCCGCAGGCGAGCAGGCCGATTTTTGCTGGTGCCTCGCCCATTTCGTTCGCGCCCTCGACGGTTTCTCAAACGGTGCGTCCGACGACGCGGCGCGCACCGAACTGCAGCAGGGCTTCGCAATCGCGCGACGCCTGAACTGGTTGCACTTCTTCCGGGCCTCGCCGCGCATGGCGGCGCAGGTCTGCGGCCTCGGCCTCGAGCACGGCATCGAGACCGCGTTCGTTCAAGAAGTGATCGCGGCGCGCGGGCTCGATGCGGTTCGGCCCGATCTGTCGGCCTGGCCCTGGCCGGTGCGGATCCACACGCTCGGGCGCTTCGGGATCGAGATCGATGGTGCTGCACTCGCCTTCGCTGGCAAGGTGGCGAAGAAGCCGCTTGAGCTGCTGCAGTTCACGATCGCTTCCGGCGGCAGCGAAGTATCGACCGCGACCGTGATGTTCGCGCTCTGGCGCGAGCTCGACGGCGACAAGGCGAAGTCGGCGTTCAACGTGGCGCTGCATCGCCTGCGCAAGTTGCTCGGTCATGACGATGCACTGGTGCTCGAAGTCGGAAGGCTGAGCCTGGAACCGAAGTCCGTGTGGGTCGACTGCCTGGCCTTCGAGCAGCTCGTCGACAGCGCTTTTTCGGGGGCGGCGGTGACGCTCTCGCCGCGTGCCGCTACCGATCTTCAGCGTGCGGTCACGCTCTACACCGGCCACTATCTGCACGACACCGAAGACGAGGCTTGGCAGCTCGCCTATCGCTCGCGCCTGGCGAGCAAGTTCAAGCGCAGCGTGTTGCAGCTCGCCCGCCACGGCATCGCAAACCGCCAGCGGCGGCAGGTGCGCATGCTGCTCGAGCGCGCGCTCGAACTCGAGCCAACAGCCGAGGACCTGGCACGCGAGCTCATGCAGATGCTCCTCGAAGACGGCGAGCGGGCGGCGGCGCTGCGGGTCTTCGAGCAGTGCCGCGCATCGATCGACCAGGGCTTCGGCGTGCGCCCATCGGCGGCAACGTTGGCGCTTCGCGAGCGCGTACTCGACGCTGGTGGCTGAGCGTTTTCGGCGCGCCCGCATCGGCAAGCCCCCCGCAAGGGGGTTCTCGCGGGACGCGGCGCAGCGTCATCGGTAAGTCTTTCGTAATCCCCTCGCCCGTAGCCTGAATGTCTCGCCGAAGGTCGGCTTGCGGGGAGACCGGAATGACACGAACCCAGTCCGCCGTGACACACGACCGAACCCAATCCACGAACCAGGAAAGAGCAGCATGAACCCACGCACCTGCAAACTCGCCGGAATCGGCGCCTTTCTCTTTTTCATGAGCGCATGGAACGAGGCGTCGGCGCAGCAAGCCCTTCCGGGCGCCTACGGCTCGTTGCACCATCCCGACGGCGGCTCCATGTTCACAGGACCCAACGCGGCTGCGTCCTTTGCCTGCGGGTCGCTCGCGGTGTCGGGCGGTCCTTCGCCAACGCTCACGTCGACATCGGAAAACTGTTCAGAGTTCGCCCAGGCGATCCTGATCTACTCCTTCTCGATCGTCGGCCCTGCGAACGCCGGGCCGATACCAGTGGCAATCGCCAGCACCGTGACATTGCAGACCAGCGGCGGCTACCAAGCCGGATATTCGCTCGCCGTAAACCTCGAGAATTTGCATGTTGAGAATTGCCTGCTCGGCTTGTCCAATGCGGCCTGCGGCACACACAGCTTCATCGACCTGCGCTCGTTCGCGGCCAACACCGTCTACAGCGTCTCCATGATGGTCCTCACCGGTCCGTACGGCAGCGGAGCGGGCCATGCCACCCTCGACCCTGTCTTCACCATCGACCCGTTGTTCGCCAGTGCCTACTCGTTGCGCTTCAGCGAAGGGGTGATGAACGGCGTGCCACCGCCGGTGCCGGAGCCGCAGACCCTGTTTTTGATGGCGACCGGGTTGCTCGTTCTTGCCGCCCGGCGGCGGCATCTGCAGCAGCGCTGAGGAGCAACCCCATGTCGAATACGATCCTGAAGGCAGTGGTTCTGATGTCGCTTGCGTGCGGTGTTTCAGCGCAAACCGGCGATGCAAGTCAAGCGGCGATGCCGACCATCGATCCGGCCATGTGCGATGCGCTTGCCAATATGCCCAACTCTCCGATGACTGTTGAGACCTGCAAATTGCAGCTGCATCTTGCGAAGGACGATCCGTCCGCACACCGCAAGGGCGACGCGGCGATGAGTTGCGCTGACATCTTCGCCGAGCTCAAGACCGCCACCGCCACGATGGGGATTTCGGACCAGGAAGCAGCACGCAGAAGGAAGTCGATCAGAGACACCGAGACCTTGAACCAGCGGCACGGCAGCAAGGCCGCCGCAGCGATGGCGCCGAACATGGCCGCGCTGCAGACGCTCGGCGTGATCAGCGCTGTCGTGCCATCCGCGGTGACAGCGCCTTTGATCGCCACCCAGGTGGCTGACCTGCATGCGAAGCAGAAGGTCGCAGGCGATGCCTATCTCGTCGAAGCCCGGCGTCTCACCGGCGAAAACGCGTCGGCTGTTGCTTCGACGATGAGCAATCCGCGAACGGTGCGTTTGTCGCACCTCGCGATGCAAAAGGATTGCCCGCTGCCTGCCAATTGACGACCGGGAGCGGACTGTCGATCTACTGCGAAGCAGCCGAGGCGGACGCATCCGCCTGCGGCAAGGCTTGCGGAACCCCGAGCGGCACTATCACCACCGGCTGTTCGATGATGGTCACGGGCGGTGGCACCACGATCACCGCCGGAGTGGCGTGCACCGGCATCTCCGAGGTGGCCGTCATCGGCAGCAACGGCACGATCAACAGCGCCACGATGTTGATGATCTTGATCAGCGGGTTGATTGCCGGACCCGCGGTGTCCTTGTAGGGATCGCCCACCGTGTCGCCAGTGACCGCGGCCTTGTGGGCTTCGCTGCCCTTGCCGCCATGGTGGCCGTCTTCTATGTACTTCTTGGCGTTGTCCCAGGCGCCGCCGCCGGTGCACATGCTGATGGCGACGAAGAGACCCGTGACGATCGTTCCCATCAGCAGGCCACCGAGCGCAGCTGGCCCCAGCAGCAGGCCGACGATCACCGGCACCACCACGGGCAACAGGCTCGGAATGATCATTTCCTTGATCGCGGCAGTCGTCAGCATGTCTACCGCACGGCCGTACTCGGGCTTGGCGGTGCCTTCCATGATCCCCTTGATCTCGCGGAACTGGCGCCGCACTTCGACCACCACCGCGCCGGCGGCTCGGCCCACGGCTTCCATCGCCATGGCGCCGAACAGGTACGGGATCAGACCGCCGATGAAGAGGCCGACGATGACGCGCGGGTTGCTCAGATCGAACGCGACGATCATCCCGCGCGTCTCCAGCGAATGGGTGTAGTCGGCAAACAGCACCAGCGCCGCCAGGCCGGCCGAGCCGATCGCGTAGCCCTTGGTGACCGCCTTGGTGGTGTTGCCCACGGCATCCAGTGGGTCGGTCACATCGCGCACGCTGGCCGGCAATTCGGCCATCTCGGCGATGCCACCGGCGTTGTCGGTGATCGGACCGTAGGCGTCCAGTGCCACCACGATGCCGGCCATGCTGAGCATGGCGGTGGCGGCCACCGCGATGCCGTACAGACCGGCCAACTGGTTGGAGGCGACGATTGCGGCGCAGACGAACAGCACCGGCCAGGCGGTCGAGCGCATCGACACCCCGAGGCCGGCGATGATGTTGGTGCCGTGGCCCGTGGTGGAGGCTTGCGCGATGTGCTGCACCGGCTTGTACTGCGTGCCGGTGTAGTACTCGGTCACCCACACCAGCACGGCGGTCAGCACCAGTCCCACAGCGCAGGAAGCGAACAGCGCCATCGCCGAGACACTGCCGCCCGCCTTGAGCAAGAGCGGGGTCGGGAACATGGCCGTGGTGACGAAGTAGAAGGCGATCAGCGACAACACACCGGCCACCGCCAGACCCTTGTACAGCGCCGGCATCACGTTCTTCATGCCGGGCGAGGCCTTGACGAAATAGCAGCCGATGATCGACGCGATGATCGACACCCCGCCCAGGAGCATTGGGTAGACCACCGCGTTGACGCTGGAGCCGGCCACCATCAGCGCGCCGAGCGCCATGGTCGCGATCAGCGTGACCGCGTAGGTTTCGAACAGGTCAGCGGCCATGCCGGCGCAGTCGCCGACGTTGTCACCGACGTTGTCGGCGATCACCGCCGGGTTGCGCGGGTCGTCCTCCGGAATGCCCGCCTCGACCTTGCCTACCAGGTCGGCACCGACGTCGGCGCCCTTCGTGAAGATGCCGCCGCCGAGTCGCGCGA
>JBDSMV010000084.1:0-10304 GCA_039915715.1 Rubrivivax sp.
GGGCGTGGTCGATGACCTCATCGTCTACCTGCGCGCGGACGACGACGTTTTTCTGATTCCCAATGCTTCCAACACTGCTGAGGTTGTGCGGCGGCTTCAGGCGGCGGCGCCCGAAGGCCTGGAGATCTCTCCATTTGGCGGTTTGCGTCCATCAACGGGTCAACCGGCGCCGATGGCGCATCGGATGAGGCTCTTGCCGAAGGTCAGACTGTAATCGCAATGCGAATCGTTCGCAATTGAGATTCCGTGCAGGGGTTTGGCAATCGGGTTCGATCGATCGACCGGTACGCTGCGATCGACGCCGGGCGGTCGCACGCGGACTGCCGCCAATCACCCACCGGGCCCCACTTAAACTCGCCCGTCTTCGTTGTTCTCGGGTCCGGTGCGCATGCAGAGCTTCCAGCAGATGATCCAGCGGCTCCAGTCGTACTGGGATGCGCAGGGCTGCGCGCTGCTGCAGCCCTACGACATGGAGATGGGCGCCGGCACCAGCCACACCGCCACGTTCCTGCGCGCGCTCGGCCCGGAGCCCTGGAAAGCGGCTTACGTGCAGCCCAGCCGCCGCCCGAAGGACGGTCGCTACGGCGACAACCCGAACCGTCTGCAGCACTATTACCAATATCAGGTGGTGCTCAAGCCGGCACCCGCCGACATCCTGGACCTGTACCTGGGCAGCCTGCAGACGCTCGGGTTCGATCTGACCGTCAACGATGTGCGATTCGTCGAGGATGACTGGGAGAATCCGACGCTCGGCGCCTGGGGCCTGGGCTGGGAGGTCTGGCTCAACGGCATGGAGGTGACCCAGTTCACGTACTTCCAGCAGGTCGGGGGCATCGACTGCCGCCCCATCACCGGCGAGATCACCTACGGCCTCGAACGGCTGGCGATGTACCTGCAGGGGGTCGAGAACGTCTATGACCTGCTGTGGACCGAAGACCCGCTGACAGGCAGGCGCCTGACCTACGGCGATGTCTACCACCAGAACGAGGTCGAGCAGAGCACCTACAACTTCGAGCACAGCGATGTCGATTTTCTGCTGCAGGCCTTCGGCGCACACGAGCGGCAGGCCGCCGCGCTGACTGCGAAGCAACTGGCCTTGCCGGCCTACGAGCAGGTGCTGAAAGCGGCGCACAGCTTCAACCTGCTGGATGCGCGCGGCGCCATCAGCGTCACCGAGCGGGCCGCAACCATCGGACGCATCCGCAACCTGGCGCGCGCGGTGGCGCAGGGCTACCTGGACAGCCGCGCACGGCTCGGCTTTCCGATGGCACCGAAGCCCTGGGCCGACGAGGTGCTGGCGCAGATCGCGGCAACAGCCCAGGCGCAGGCTGCCAAGCAGGGCCAGGCGCAAAAGAAGGCGGCCTGAACATGACCGCGCCCACCACCACGGTCAACGACCACCCCCGCAACCTGCTGCTGGAGCTACTCGTCGAGGAGCTGCCGCCGAAGTCGCTGTCGAACCTGGCCGAAGCCTTCGGCACCGGTTTGCTGGCAGGTCTGCGCGCACAAGGGCTGGCCGGCGATGGCTCGGCGCTCAATGTGTTTGCAACTCCGCGAAGGTTGGCAGCCCGCATCAGTCATGTTCGGGCGGTGGCGGCCGACACCGCGCAGTCGACGAAGCTGATGCCGGCTTCGGTGGGCATTGACGCCACCGGCCAGCCGACCGCGGCGTTGTTGAAGCGTCTGCAGGGCATGGGGCTCGCCGCGGATGCGGTGGCGCAGTTGCGCCGTGAAGGCGAAGGCAAGGGCGAAGCGCTCTTCATCGACACCACCCAACGCGGCGCCACGCTCGCAGCCGGTTTGCAGCAAGCGTTGACGGACACCCTTGCCAAGCTGCCGGTGGCCAAGGTGATGACCTATCAACTGCATGGCGAGGCTGGTGATGCCGCGATGCCGGGTCTGCAACCCGGCTGGACCAGTGTGCAGTTCGTGCGACCGGCGCACGGCTTGGTGGCGCTGCACGGCGCTGACGTGGTGCCGGTCACGGCGCTGGGTCTGACGGCCGGCCGCCAGACCCGCGGTCACCGCTTCGAAGCCCGCATCGACCCGGTGGTGCTGCAGGACGGCGACCACTACGAACACCAGTTGCAAGAGCAGGGCGGGGTGACCGCCGACTTCGGCAAGCGCCGCGGCGACATCGCGCGCCAGTTGGCAGCCGCCGCAGCCCGCGAAGGCCTGGTGCCGATCGACGACGACGCGTTGCTGGACGAAGTGACCGCGCTGGTGGAGCAGCCGAATGTGCTGCTGTGCCGTTTTGAACCCGAGTACCTGCAGGTGCCGGCGCCGTGCCTGATCCTGACGATGAAGGCCAACCAGAAGTACTTTCCGTTGCTGGACCGCCAGGGCCGGTTGACGGAGAAGTTCCTGGTCGTCAGCAACATCCACCCCACCGATCCGGCACGTGTGATCGAAGGCAACGAGCGCGTGGTGCGGCCGCGGCTGGCCGATGCGCGCTTTTTCTTCGAGCAGGACGGCAAGCAGACGCTCGAAGCGCGTGTGCCGACGCTCTCGAATGTGGTCTACCACGGCAAGCTGGGCAGCCAGGGCGAGCGCATCGAACGCGTGCGGGCGATTGCATGCGACATCGCTCGCCAGCTGGAAGGCGGCCGTGCTGCCGACGACACGCTGCTGCAGCAAGCCGACCGCGCGGCTTTGCTGGCCAAGGCCGACTTGCTGACTGACATGGTCGGCGAATTCCCCGAGCTGCAGGGCGTGATGGGCGGCATCTATGCCAGGCGCGACGGCGAGTCCGACGCCGTGGCGCAGGCCATCGAGGATCACTACAAGCCGCGCTTCGCTGGCGATGCGTTGCCGCGTGTCGAGCACGGCCATGCCGGTACGGTGGTGGCGCTGGCCGACAAGCTGGAAACGCTGGCGGGCCTGTTCGGCATCGGACAAGTGCCGACCGGCGACAAGGACCCCTTTGCATTGCGCCGCCATGCACTGGGCGTGATCCGGATGCTGATCGAGCGCGACCTGCCGATGGCGGTGCCGGCGCTGGTGCGATCGGCGTTCGCTGCCTTTGCGCAGCAGGATGTCAGCGAGGCGGCGGTCGACGCGCTGCAGCACTTCCTGTACGACCGCCTGGTGGGTGCCTTGCGCGACCAGGGCTGGAGCGCGCAGGAAGTCGACGCGGTGCTGGTGCTGCGGCCCGATCGCTGGGGTGACATCCCGAATCGCCTGCAGGCGGTGCGCGACTTCGGCGAGTTGCCCGAAGCGCTGTCGCTGGCATCGGCCAACAAGCGGGTCGGCAACATCCTGAAGAAGGCCGGAGGCGAAGGCGCTGCCGATGCCCCAAAGGAGAGCGGCGCTCTACCCACGGTGGACGTCACGCTGCTGCGCGAACCCGCCGAGCAGGCGTTGGTTGCAGCGCTGCGCCAGGCGTCAACTGCCGCCGATGCGGCTTTCGAGCGCGGCGACCACACCGCGTCGCTGCGCGCGCTGGCCGTGCTGAAGGCACCGGTCGATGCATTCTTCGAATCGGTGATGGTCAATGCGGACGATCCGGCCCTGCGCAACAACCGCCTGGCCCTGCTGAGACAGTTGCACCAAGCCATGAACCGCGTCGCCGACCTGTCGCGACTCGCAACCTGATGGCCCCCACGCTGGTCGCTTCGCTCTGGCGCTGCCCCCCACGGGGGCGCCATCCAGCTTGGGACGGCCCGGCGCTGGATGAGTACCGCCCATGTTGAAACTCGTGATCCTGGGCCGCGACGGCATCTTGAATGCCTACCGCGAATCGCATGTCGCCGAACTGTCCGAATGGCAGGCGATACCCGGTGCGATGGAAGCCGTCGCGCGCATCAACCATGCCGGCTGGCATGTGGTGGTGGCCACCAACCAGTCCGGCATCGGCCGCGGCATGATCGACATGGCCGCGATCAATGCCGTGCATGCCCATATGCACCAGCAGTTGATGGCCCAGGGCGCGCGCGTCGACGCGGTGTTCTTCTGCCCCCACACACCCGAAGCCGACTGCGACTGCCGCAAGCCGCGCCCGGGGTTGATGCTGGACATCGCGCGCCGTTACGGCGTCGACCTGTCCCACGTGCCGATGGTGGGCGACACCCTGCGTGACCTGCAGGCCGCCGCTGCTGCCGGCTGCGAGCCGCATCTGGTGCAAAGCGGCCGTGCTGCGGGGCTGGACGATGCCCAGGTCGGCCACATGCTGGCGCAGGTGCCCACCGCCCGAGTGCATGCCGACCTGGGCGCATTCGCCGACTTTCTGCTGCAGCGAGACCATGTTGTCGACAGCGGTTCAGTCCGGCTCGGTGACCGATGAGCCGCGTTCAGGCACCCGGCAGCGCGGGCATCGTGAGGCGATTGTGGTGGGCGCTGCGCTCGCTGGTGTTCGTGCTGTGGATGGCAGTCAGCGTGGTGCCGTGGGCGCTCCTGATGCTGCTGTTGTCGATGGCGGTGCGCGGCACCCGCCTGTACTGGGCCACCATGATGTGGCTGCGGATGGCGGTGTGGGGCGCGCGACTGATCTGCGGCGTCAGGTGGCGCGTGCACGGCATGGAGCACCTGCCGGGCGCAGACCAGGCCCTTTCGGCGGTGGTGCTGGCAGCCAAGCACCAGTCGACCTGGGAGACCTTTGCCTACCCGACCCTGATGCCGCACCCACTGGCCTATGTGTTCAAGCGCGAGTTGCTGAAGATCCCGTTCTTCGGCTGGGCCATGGGCCGGCTCGACATGATCCACATCGACCGCAGCAAACGCGCCGAGGCCTGGACCAGGGTCGCTGAGCAGGGCAAGCGCCTTTTCTCGCAAGGCGTGTGGGTGATCATGTTTCCCGAAGGCACGCGCACCCCGCGCGGTGGACAGGGACCGTACAAGGCCGGCGCGGCGCGGCTCGCGATCGCCGCCGGGGTGCCGATCGTGCCGGTGGCCGCCAGCTCGGCCAAGTGCTGGCCGCGCAAGAGCTTCCTGCTGCGCCCCGGCGTCATCGACGTGTCGATCGGTCGCCCCATCGACAGCCGGGGCCGCCAGCCTGAAGCGCTGATGCGCGAGGTCGAAACCTGGATCGAAGCCGAGATGCGGCGGCTCGACCCCGAGGCCTACCCGTTGCATGTGGCGGGGCGCGAAGCCGGCGGTGACGCGGCGCCGGTGTTGGAAAGCGAGCCGTCCTAGAATTCGCCGCCATGCTCCCCGCCCGGCCTGTTGTTGCGCCACCGGCTGCGTCCTTGATGCAGTTGTCGTTGTTCGATGAGGTGTCGGACGCTGGGGTGGCGATCGGCGTGCCGCCTGTGTCGACGTCTGCCGCCGATGCGCCCGCGTTGACACCGCCATCGGTTTCCGAAACCCCACCTCCGCAGGCGGGCTTCTTGCACCCGCAGTCGCAGCGTCGCATCGTGCTGGACGGTCACCCGGTGGGCTACGAGTTGCGCCGCTCGCGGCGCCGCAGCATCGGCTTCGTGATCGGCGTCGAAGGGCTGACAGTCAGCGCACCGCGCTGGGTCGGCCATGGCGAAATCGACAGCGCCTTGCGTGAGAAAGGTGGCTGGATCCTGCGCAAGTTGCAAGAGCAGCGTGAGCGCGCGCAGCGTCTGGACGCCGCCCGCGTCGACTGGCGCTCCGGCACCACGATCCCGTTCCTGGGCCGCTCGGTGAGGCTGGTGCTGGACCACCGCACCAGCGGCGCCGTGCTGCAGAACGACCCGGCGAACCCGCCGAGCCTGCACCTGGGTCTGCCGCCCACGGCCGCGCCGGCACAGATTCGCGACACCGTGCAGAGCTGGTTGCAACGCCAGGCGCGCCGCATCTTCGAAGAGCGCTGCGCGCTGTTCGCGCCGCGGCTGGGTGTGCGCATGAAGCGGCTCAGCCTGAGCTCGGCCGCCACGCGCTGGGGCAGCGCCAGTGCCGACGGGTCGATCCGCCTGAACTGGCGTCTGGTGCACTTCGGCCTGCCGGTGATCGACTATGTGGTGACCCACGAGTTGGCCCACCTGCGCGAGATGAACCACGGTCCGGCCTTTTGGGACGTGGTGCGGGGCGCACTGCCCGACTTCGAGTCGGCCCGCGGCGCGCTGCGCAACGAAGTCCTGCCGGTGTTCGACTGAATTCGGCGCAGCACGAAATGAGGACGCCCGCAAATGCCGAGCCCCCTGCCTGATGACGTGCGCCAGGCGCTGCGCGGCGGTCGCAAGATCGACGCGCTGCGGCTGCTGCGCGCCCGCACCGGGATCGATCTGCGGCAGGCCCTGGCAGCGCTCGATTCGGGGTTGGTGTCGTCCAATCCGGGCCCCGACTCGACCGGCGGACGACCGCGGCCGCTCAGCGGACCGCACCAGTTGCACGGATCGAACGACACGCATGCAGCCCAGGCCCGGCGCCACCGGGCCGCGGGCCTGTCGCCCGGCGAAGTGCCGCGCAGCCGCCTGGGAGGCGCGTTGTGGATCGTCTTCGTCGTGCTGCTGCTGGTGTTGTGGGTCTTGGCCGGCAACTTGCGCAGCGGCACTTCCGTCTGAGCCGATCCTTCAGGTCGCCCCACGCAGAAGATCGAAGATCAGCCTTCGCTCCGGGCGACTTGCAACGTCCGCCACCGCAGCACCCCGTCGTCGCCCTGAACCGCGGTCACCTTGCCCATCCCCGCCAGCGCATGCACATGGGCGACCGACTCGCCCATCGCGAAGGGGGTCTGTTGCGGATCCAGCTTGCGTTTGAACAGCACCGGCAGCAGGTCGGCCGCGCTCAGCGGTGCGTCGGCGCAGGCGGCCAGCACCTCGGCGAAGCGCGCTTGGTGGTGGGCCTGCAACTGGTCGATGCGGGTGTGCAAGCCGGTGAACGGCTTGCCGTGCGAAGGCAGCACCAGCGTGTCGGCGGGCAGGGCCCGAAAGCGCTCGATCGACGCCAGGTACAGCGGCAACGGGTCGGCCTCGGGTTCCATGTCGCCCACGCTGACGTTGGTGGAAATGCGCGGCAGCACCATGTCGCCGCTGATCAACAGACTGCCACCCCCATCGGGAGTGGACGGCGCATGCAGCGCAATGTGCTCCGGCGCATGGCCGTAACCGGCGATGCAGTGCCAGGTGCGCGTGCCGATGCGGACCGGCATGCCGTCCATCAGGCGCCGAAAGCTGCGCGGTACCGCTGGGACCATGTTGACGTAATGGCCGCCGCGTTGTCGAACCTGCTCCAGCGCTTGCGGATCGACGAGACCATGGCGGGCGCAGAAGTGGGCTGCACTGTCGCGGCCGAAGCCACTGGTGGACTCGCTGCCGATGCGCGCAACGTTGTAGTCGGTGGCGCTGATCCACAGTCTCAGGTCATGGCTTTCGCAGAGCCAGTGCGCAAGCCCGATGTGGTCGGGGTGCATGTGGGTGACGATCAGGCGCAGCACCGGCAGGCCCTGCAAGTCGCCGCTGTCGAAGATGCGGCTCCAGTTGGCGCGCGTGGCGTCGTCGGCGATCCCGCAGTCGACGATCGTCCAGCCTTCGACCCCCTCGATGCAGTCGCGCAGGAGCCACAGGTTGATGTGGTCCAGCGCAAACGGCAGCCCCATTCGCAGCCAGCGCACGCCAGGTGCCACTTCCAGCGTGGTGCCGGGCTCGGGCAGGGTGTCGCCGAAGCGGTAGTGCAGGGCGCTTTCTTCGGCGTTGGACATGGCGGTGGGTGAGCGTTCGACAGCAGGCGGTGCGCGGCGGCGCGGTGTCGGGCAGTCTACCCAGCGGCCGTTCCGGCTACCGGCGACCAGATCGCAACGAGCCGGGGCTGGCATGATCCCAACGACCTCGAACAAGCAACCAGGAGACCCACGATGAGCCTGCCCGGACTCGATTTTCAACTCGGCGAAGACATCGACGCGTTGCGCGATGCGGTGCATGCCTTCGCGCAGGCCGAGATCGCGCCGCGCGCTGCCGAGATCGACGCCAGCGACCAGTTCCCGGCCGACCTGTGGCGCAAGATGGGCGAACTCGGGGTGCTCGGCATCACCGTGCCCGAGGAATATGGCGGTGCCGACATGGGCTATCTGGCCCACATGATCGCGATGGAAGAGATCAGCCGTGCGAGCGCCAGTGTCGGCTTGAGCTACGGCGCCCACAGCAACCTGTGCGTCAACCAGATCAAGCGCAACGGCAGCAACGCCCAGCGCAAGAAGTACCTGCCCAAACTCATCAGTGGTGAGCATGTCGGCGCGCTGGCGATGAGCGAGACTGGCGCCGGCAGCGACGTGATCGGCATGAAGCTGAAGGCCGTCGAGAAGGGCGGCACCTGGGTGCTCAATGGAACCAAGATGTGGATCACCAACGGCCCCGATGCCGACACGATGGTGGTCTACGGCAAGACGGATCCTGGTGAAACGAGCCCCCACGCTTCGCTGCCCCCCGGGGGGGCGCACCCGCCTTCGGGCGGCCGTGCGGCGGGCGGGTCGCGCAGCGTCACCGCCTTCATCGTCGAGAAGGGAATGAAGGGATTCAGCACCGCGCAGAAGCTGTCCAAGCTCGGCATGCGCGGCTCGCACACCGGTGAGATGGTGTTCCAGGATGTCGAGGTGCCGGCCGAGAACGTGCTGGGCACGGTGGGTGGCGGCGCCAAGGTGCTGATGAGCGGGCTCGACTACGAACGCGCGGTGCTGGCGGCAGGCCCGATCGGCATCATGCAGGCGGTGATGGACAACGTCACGCCCTACATCCACGACAGAAAGCAGTTCGGCCAGGCGATCGGCGAATTTCAACTGATCCAGGGCAAGGTGGCCGACATGTACACCGTGCTGCAGGCCGGGCGCGCCTTCTGCTACACGGTCGGCAAGAATCTGGACCTCATCGGCACGGACCATGTGCGCCGGGTGCGCAAGGACTGCGCCAGCGTGATCCTGTGGTGTGCCGAGAAGGCCACCTGGATGGCCGGCGAGGGCATCCAGATCTTCGGCGGCAACGGCTACATCAACGACTACCCGCTCGGTCGTCTGTGGCGCGACGCCAAGCTCTACGAGATCGGCGCCGGGACCAGTGAGATTCGGCGGATGCTGATCGGACGCGAGTTGTTCGCCGAGACGATGTGATGGCATCACATCGCACTCGCATCGGTTAAAGGCGTTGAAACATTGCCAGGAGCCGCGCCATGGGCCAGATCACATCGCAAGAATCGCTGCTGCTGCGCTGGGCGGAACTCTGCGCAGAGCCACAGTGGCAGGATTTGGGGGACAAGGTCGAACTCAACGGTTTGGGGGTGATCGAGATGAGTCCGGCCCACAACCGTCACGGGAAGCGACAAGCGAGCCTGGCCCACACACTGACTCGGGATCTGCCGCATGGGACCGTGATCGTCCAATGCTCCATCCTGACGACTGACGGCATCCGCGTTCCCGATGTGGCGTGGGCGTCGTTCATGGCTGTCCACGGTGATGAGCCGACTTTTCGTGCAGCGCCGGAGCTGTTCGTGGAGGTTCGCTCGCCCAGCAACACCGATGCCGAGATGGCCCACAAGACCGCGCTCTATCTGCAGGCCGGCGCGGTGGAGGTGCGGATCGTCGATGAAGACGGCGCGCAGCAGGTCTTCGACCGAAGTGGCCCGCGCGCCGGCAGTGGGCTGGTGGCTGCTGACTGACAGGGCATCGGCTCCCCCCTGAAACGGGGGGTTCGAACTGTTGTCATCCGGTTCGTGGAAAAGTACCGTCGGAACGCGATTGCCTTATGGTGGCGCCGAATGGCACTTCGATCTGAAACGCCGCGCGGGCTTGGTGCACCCACCAAGTTCTGGCTACGGCTCAGCCTTCTTCTGCACCCTGGACCTCTTATGACCCTGCAACTTCAACCTTCTTCGAAGCGCACGACTTTGGTCCGGCAGCTGGGGCTTTGCGCTCTGGGTCTGGCCGGCACTTTCGCCGCGGTCGCCGACGCGAGCGCGGTCGTGATCAACCGAGTCGCGTCGATCAGCGTACCCAATGACACTGACGGCATCTATCTGAATCTGGTGACAGGCGTCAGCAACAGCAATGCCGGTCTGGTGCCGGGTTACGACATCAACCCGTATTCGACGGGCACGTCGCTGGCCTTCTACTTCGGGGGCACCGGAGCCCCGAACTTCGGCGTGGGCAGCCCCGCCTACACCGACCTGACCGTCGGCTCGGTCGTCTCTGCGGCGTCGGTGTTCCAGCAAAGCGCGCAAACGGTAGCGTCGACGGCATTTCAGTCGGCGGGCAACCACATCCTGGGCCTGTCGTTCCTGAACGAAGCCACTGGTGTGACGAACTACGGTTACCTCAGGCTGAACGTTAGCGGCACGGCCGGCTTCCCGGTCACCATCACCGGATGGAGCTACGAAAACATGGGCGCAGCGATCACAGTCGCGGTGGTACCGGAGCC
>JBDSMV010000102.1:0-12648 GCA_039915715.1 Rubrivivax sp.
GGCCAATACGGGTACGGCGGCAGGCGGCCGACCAATTCACCGGTGGTGAATCCCGTCATCTGGCAGAAGGCGGCGTTGATGTAGGTGATGCGGCCTTCCAGGTCCATCGCGCGCATGCCGGTGGGCATGCTGTTTTCCATCGCGCGGCGGAAGTTGGTTTCCTGCACCAGTGCACCCTGGATCTGCGAGCGACGCCGCACATGGCGCCAGGTTCCCAGCAGCATCCACAGCGTCAGCACCGACAGTGCCACCACCATCCAGAACAGGGTGTTGCTGATGAGGCCGATGCTGCTTCGCCAGCCCTGGCCGCGCAGCAGCATCCCGTTCAGCGCCGGCGTCAGCGGTGCTTCGCTCAGGATCGGCCCGCGCCTGGAGGCTTGGCCCGGCATGGCAGTGACGGTGGCGGCCAGCACTTGTTGGCTCTCGTTGAGCACCGAGATGGTGTGGCGCTGGGCGACATCGGCGGGAACGAAGTGGCGCACCAGCGTGTCGACCGAGTACTCGGCAATCAGCACGCCGGCAAAGGTGTTGCGCTCGATCAGCGGGATCTGCAACTGGAAGACCGGGGCACCGCCGGCATCGGCGAAGGCGCGGGAATAAGCCGGCGATCGGGTTTCCCGCGCGGCCTTGAAGGTGGCTTCGGCTTCGCTGCTGCTGGCTTCCTGTGGCAGTGCAGGCACTCGCGCGTCACCGCCCGGGTTCAGGTTGAACAAGGTCGACCAGTGACTGGCCTTGGCGCGGCGGCGGCCGTCGACCCAGCTCAGGTGGGTGATCTCGGGCCGTTCTCTGGAAAAAGCCACGGCCTGCGCCACGAAAGCGTCGGGTTCGACATCGCGCAGCACCAGGTCGCGCGACATGCGGATCAGGGCTTCCTGGTTCTGGATCAGCCGCAGGCCGATCTGCTGCTGTGTGATCTCGGTGTCGCGCTTGACGGACTCGATTTCGCGTTCGAACTCTTCGTTGCGCAAGTACCAGAAGGCAGAAATGATCGCCGCGAGAAAGAGCAGCACCGACAGCAGCGGCGCCAGGGTGGCGAATCGGTCTTGTCGCGCTGGCGGTTGTCGGCGCCACCAGCGGCCGAACACGCGCCTTGCCGTCGGAATGCGGGCAGCCGATGGCGCTGAGGTCGAAGGGGGCGTCGGCATTCGCCGATTATCCTGATCCCTGCAACGGGGGCGTTTCGAGGCACCTTCGAACGCTTGCTATTCCGTATTGTGAAATTGGAAAGCACTATTTGAAATTATGGTGATTCGTGGCACACTGCCGCGCAGCGCAAATCGGACCCGAACCACACAGGAGACAGCCATGGCCGCAGTGCCGGAAACCCGACCCACGTCATCTGCCAACGATCCCGAAGCCCATGTCGAGAAAGCAGCCGACTCTGTGGCCGACACCGACGGCCAGGAGACCGCCGAATGGCTGGACGCGCTGTCGGCAGTGATCGAGAGCGAAGGCCCGGAGCGGGCGCACTTTCTGCTGGAGCAACTGCTGGAACACGCGCGCCAGAACAGCATCGACATGCCGTTCTCGGCCAACACCGGCTATGTCAACACGATCGAGCCGGCCGACGAAGAACGCAGCCCCGGCAACCTCGAGTTGGAGGGAAGACTCCGCGCCTACATGCGCTGGAACGCGATGGCCATGGTGGTCAAGAGCAACCGCCTGCACCCGGCCGACGGTGGCGATCTGGGCGGCCACATCAGCAGCTTTGCATCGGTCGCGCACATGTTCGCAGCCGGCTTCAACCACTTCTGGCATGCCGAGAGTGAAGGCCACGGCGGCGATCTGCTCTACATCCAGGGCCACAGCAGCCCCGGCATCTATGCCCGGGCCTACATGGAGGGCCGCCTTACCGAAGACCAGCTGCTGAACTTTCGCCAGGAGGTCGGCGGCAAGGGACTGAGCAGCTACCCGCATCCGAAGCTGATGCCCGATTTCTGGCAGTTCCCGACCGTCAGCATGGGCCTGGGCCCGCTGATGGCGATCTACCAGGCGCGGTTTCTGAAGTACCTGCATGCGCGCGGCATCGCCGACACTGCCAACCGCAAGGTCTGGGTGTTCTGCGGCGACGGCGAGATGGACGAACCCGAAAGCCTGGGTGCGATCGGCCTCGCGGCACGCGAGAAGCTCGACAACCTGATCTTCGTTGTCAATTGCAACCTCCAACGTCTTGATGGTCCTGTTCGCGGCAACGGCAAGATCATCCAAGAGCTCGAAGGCGAGTTCCGCGGCAGCGGCTGGAATGTGCTGAAGCTGATATGGGGCAGCAACTGGGACCCGCTGCTGGCGCGCGACAAGGAAGGTGCGCTGCGCAAACTGATGCTGGAGACCCTCGACGGCGACTACCAAGCCTTCAAGGCCAACGACGGCGCCTTTGTTCGCAAGCAGTTCTTCGGCCGCGATCCGAGAACGCTGGAGATGGTCGCGAAGATGAGCGACCAGGACGTTTGGAACCTGCGCCGCGGTGGTCACGACGCCAACAAGGTCTATGCCGCCTTCCATCGCGCCAGCAGTAACACCGACGGCCACCCGACCGTGCTGCTGGTCAAGACCGTCAAGGGTTGGGGCATGGGCAGTGCGGGTGAAGGCAAGAACACCGCGCACCAGCAGAAGAAGCTGACCGACGAAGACATCCGCTTCTTCCGCGACCGCTTCAACATTCCGATCGCCGACAGCGAACTCGACAAGATTCCGTTCTACAAACCGAGCGACGACACGCCGGAAATGAAGTATCTGCACGAGCGCCGCAAGGCACTCGGTGGCTACCTTCCGAAGCGCCGCGTCAAGGCCGACGAGAGCTTCACGGTGCCGTCGATCGACACCTTCAAGGCCGTCCTGGATGCCACTGCCGAAGGTCGCGAGATCTCGACCACCCAAGCGTTTGTACGCTTCCTGACGCAGCTGCTGCGCGACAAGGCACTCGGCCCTCGCGTCGTGCCGATCCTGGTCGACGAGGCCCGCACTTTCGGCATGGAGGGCCTGTTTCGCCAGATCGGCATCTACAACCCCGAAGGGCAGAAATACACCCCGGTCGACAAGGACCAGGTGATGTATTACCGCGAAGCCAAGAACGGCCAGATCCTGCAGGAAGGCATCAACGAAGCCGGCGGCATGAGCAGCTGGATCGCTGCGGCCACCAGTTACAGCACCAACAACCGGATCATGGTGCCGTTCTATGTCTACTACTCGATGTTCGGTTTCCAGCGCATCGGTGACCTGGCCTGGGCTGCAGGCGACATGCAGGCCCGCGGGTTCCTGCTGGGTGGCACCAGCGGGCGCACCACGCTGAATGGCGAAGGCCTGCAGCACGAAGACGGCCACAGCCACATCCTGGCCGGCACGATTCCGAACTGCATCTCCTACGACCCGACCTTTGCGCACGAGGTGGCGGTGATCCTGCACCACGGTCTCAAGCGCATGGTCGAGAAGCAGGACAACGTCTACTTCTACATCACCCTGCTGAACGAGAACTACGCGATGCCTGGTTTGAAGCCGGGCACCGAAGAACAGATCATCAAGGGCATGTACCTGCTGGACGAGCCGCTTGCGGTGGGCGCCAAGGGCAAGGGAAAGGGCAAGTCCGACAAGGGGGACAAGGGGGACAAGGGGGACGCCGGCGACAAGGCGCCGCATGTCAACCTGCTGGGCAGCGGCACGATCCTGCGCGAGAGCCAGGCGGCGCAGAAGCTGCTGGCTGAAGACTGGGGCGTGTCGGCCACGGTCTGGAGTTGCCCCAGCTTCAACGAGTTGGGCCGTGAGGGGCAGGACTGTGAACGGTGGAACCTGCTGCACCCCGAGCAGGCTGCGCGCGAGTCGTTCGTGTCGAAGCAGCTGTCGCCGCATGCAGGTCCGGTGGTTGCGGCCACCGATTACATGAAAAGCTATGTCGAGCAGATCCGCGCCTTTCTGCCGAAGGGTCGCAGCTTCAAGGTGCTGGGGACCGACGGCTATGGCCGCAGCGACTTCCGCAGCAAGCTGCGAGAGCACTTCGAGGTCAATCGCCACTACATCGTGGTAGCGGCTTTAAAGGCGCTGGCCGACGACGGACTGATGCCGGCTTCGAAGGCCGCCGAGGCGATCAAGCAATACGAACTGGATGTCGAGCGGGTCAACCCGCTGTACGCCTGACCGGGCACAGTTCACGATCACAGAGAAAGCGCTCGAAACATCGGTCGCGACAACAGTCGAGACAACGAAAACGACAACGGAGACAGGACATGGCGTTGGTCGAAGTGAAGGTCCCCGACATCGGCGACTTCAAGGAGGTGGAGGTGATCGAGCTGCTGGTGAAACCCGGCGACACGATCACTGCCGAGCAGTCGCTGGTGACGGTGGAGTCGGACAAGGCGTCGATGGAGATTCCGTCGTCGCATGCCGGCACCGTCAAGGAACTGAAGGTCAAGCTGGGTGACAAGGTGGCCGAAGGCAGCTTGCTGCTGATGCTGGAAGGCGAGGGCGGGGGGGATGCTGCGGCTCCAGCGGCTGGTTCGGCGCCCAAGGCTGAAGCCAAGGCCGAAGCCAAGGCGCCTGCGCCTGCACCCGAATCAGCCCCTGAATCAGCCCCAGCACAGGCCGCCGCACCGGCGCCCCAGACGGGCGCCAGCGGTGGTCAGAGCGCCGATGTGGTGGTGCCCGATATCGGCGACTTCGACGAAGTCTCGGTGATCGAGGTGCTGGTCAAGGAAGGCGACAGCGTCGCCGTCGAGCAGAGCCTGATCACGGTCGAGAGCGACAAGGCGTCGATGGAGATTCCGTCGTCCAGTGCTGGCACCGTCGAGAAGCTGCTGGTGAAGGTTGGCGACAAGGTCAAGAAGGGGTCGCCGATCGTGAAGTTGAAAGGTGGGACCGGTGCATCGGCGCCGGCCGCTGCGTCTCCGGCGTCTGCGACTGAGTCGGCATCGGCGCCAGCATCGAAACCCGCAGCCGATGGCGGCGGTTCGGTAGCCGCGCCGGCACCACAGGGTGCACCGCCTTCTCCGCAATACACGGGAGCGGGCGCCGCCCAGGCATCGTCGCAGCCGCAGACGGCGTCGCCGCACCAGCCGGGGCCGCCCACCGGCAAGCTGCCGCACGCATCGCCGACGATCCGCCGCCTGGCCCGCGAGTTGGGGGTTCCGTTGGCCGAAGTGCAGGGCAGCGGTCCGAAGGGACGGATCACCGAAGCCGACTTGCAGGGCTTCGTCAAGCAGGTCATGGCGGGTTCGGTGCAGACCGCGGCGCAAAAGACCAAGGGCGGCGCGACACCGGCTGGCGCCGGTGGTGGGGGTGGCCTGCCGGGGCTGCCGGCCTGGCCGCAGGTCGACTTCGCCAAGTTCGGCGAGGTCGAACGGAAGGAGCTCGGTCGCATCAAGAAGATCAGCGGCGCGGCCCTGCACCGCAACTGGGTCATGATTCCGCACGTCACCAACCACGACGATGCCGACATCACTGATCTGGAAGCCTTCCGGGTACAGCTGAATACCGAGAACGCCAAGAGCGGTGTCAAGGTGACGATGCTGGCGTTCCTGATCAGGGCCGCAGTGGCGGCGCTGAAGAAGTTTCCGGACTTCAACGCCTCGCTCGATGGCGAGACGCTGGTGTTGAAGAAGTACATCCACATCGGCTTCGCGGCCGACACCCCCAACGGTCTGATGGTGCCAGTCATCAAGAACGCCGACCAGAAGGGCTTGATGCAGATCAGCGCCGAGATGGGCGAGTTGGCGAAAAAAGCGCGCGACGGCAAACTGGGGCCTTCCGAGATGGCCGGCGGCTGCTTCAGCATCAGCAGTCTGGGCGGCATCGGCGGGCGCTATTTCTCGCCGATCATCAATGCCCCCGAGGTCGCGATCCTGGGGGTCAGCAAGAGCCTGATGCAGCCGCATTGGGACGGCACGCAGTTCGTGCCGCGCCTGATGCTGCCGCTGAGCCTGAGCTGGGACCACCGCATCATCGATGGCGCATCGGCGGCGCGCTTCAACGCCTACCTGGGCTCGATCCTGGCGGACTTCCGCCGGGTGCTGCTGTAAGGGGGCCCCGACCATGGCAACCACGGAAGTCAAGGTTCCGGACATCGGAGATTTCGATCAGGTCTCGGTCATCGAGGTGCTGGTCAAGGAAGGCGACACCATCGCTGTCGAGCAAAGCCTTATCACGGTCGAGAGCGACAAGGCGTCGATGGAGATCCCGTCGTCGGTGGCGGGGGTCGTGAAGCAGTTGAAGGTCAAGATCGGTGACAGCGTCAGCGAAGGCTCGGTGTTGATGACGGTGGAGGTCGATGCGGCTGCGGCTGCGGCAAGTGCCCCCCCGGAAACCGCGCCAAAAGCATCGGCACCTCCGGCGTCGGAGTCGAAGTCGAAGTCGGACGCGCCATCGCCATCGCCATCGCCATCGCAATCGGCATCGACATCGCCATCGCCATCGCCATCGTCCTCGCCATCGTCCTCGCCATCGACAGCCCCCGCACCGGTCGCGGACAGCTATGCCGGCAGCGCCGACCAGCAATGCCAGCTGCTGGTGCTGGGCGCGGGGCCGGGTGGCTATTCAGCCGCTTTCCGGGCGGCCGATCTTGGTCTGACGACGATCCTGGTCGAGCGCTTCCCGACGCTCGGTGGTGTGTGCCTGAACGTCGGCTGCATCCCCAGCAAGGCGCTGTTGCATGTGGCGGCGGTGATGGACGAAGCCGCGCACTTCGCTGACCTGGGGGTCGACTTCGGCACGCCCAAGGTCGACTTGCAGAAGCTGTTGGCGCACAAGAACAAGGTCGTGGGCAGACTCACCGGCGGCTTGGCGCAGATGGCCAAGATGCGCAAGGTCACGGTGGTCACCGGTGACGGCACCTTCATCGACCCGCATTACTTGCAAGTCAGGGGCGCAGACGGCAAGACCCAGACGATCAAGTTCGAGCAGGCCATCATCGCGGCCGGCTCCGAGGCCATCAAGCTGCCGTTCCTGCCCGACGACGAACGCATCGTCACCAGCACCGGCGCGCTCGAGTTGCGCCAGCACCCGGAGCGCATGCTGGTGATCGGCGGCGGCATCATCGGGCTCGAGATGGGCACGGTCTACTCCACGCTCGGCGCGAAGCTCGACGTGGTCGAGATGCTGGACACGCTGATGACCGGCGCCGACCGCGATCTGGTCAAGGTCTGGCAGAAGATGAACGCCAAGCGTTTCGACCAGTTGATGCTGAAGACCAAAACGGTCGGGGGCGAAGCCAAGAAGGACGGCATCCACGTCACCTTCGAAGGTCTGGACGGCAAGAAGAGCGAAGGCGTCTACGACCTGGTGCTGCAGGCGGTGGGGCGCACGCCCAATGGCAAGCGCATCGGAGCCGATAAAGCGGGTGTGACGGTAGGTGAGCGCGGCTTCATTCCAGTCGACCAGCAGATGCGAACCAACGTGCCGCACATCTTTGCCATCGGCGACATCGTCGGCCAGCCGATGCTGGCGCACAAGGCGGTGCACGAAGCGCATGTGGCGGCCGAGGTGGCGGCGGGCGACGACAAGGCGCTGTTCGATGCACGGGTGATTCCGAGCGTGGCCTACACCGATCCCGAAGTGGCGTGGGTGGGACTGACCGAAGACGAAGCCAGCGCGCAGGGCATCGCGGTCAAGAAGGGTCTGTTTCCGTGGTCGGCATCGGGCCGTGCCATCGCCAATGGCCGCGACGAGGGCTTCACCAAGCTGCTGTTCGATGCGCGGCCCGATGGCGGACACCGCGTCCTGGGCGGTGGCATCGTCGGCACCCATGCCGGCGACATGATCGGCGAGGTGGCGCTGGCGATCGAAATGGGCGCCGATGCGGTCGACATCGGCAAGACCATCCACCCGCATCCGACCCTGGGTGAAAGCATCGGCATGGCCGCCGAGGTGGCGCATGGAAGTTGCACCGATTTGCCGCCGGTGAAGCGGTAGCGGCCACCGCGACGCGCCGCGCCGCGTTCAAAGCAGCTCACCCGGCAGTTTTGGCGGAGGCGGCTGCGGCGGCGAATGTGGTGGAGGGAGCTGACTGCACTGGAGCGAGGGGGCACCAGCCAAACGCCAGCCCCGATTGTCGTCACGTGGCTGGCAGGGGTCGATGCAGTACAACCCCGGCAGAGGTGGACCCCAATGCCCGAGATCACGTTTCGCCTGGCCACCTGGAACGACAAGTCCGTTCTGCGGCGGTTGCTCGAGCTGTACCAGTACGACATGACCGAGTTCTGGCCGCAGGAGCTCAACGAGCATGGCGAGTACGGCTTCGTTGCTGTCGAGCGCTATCTGCGCAACCCGCGCTTGAGTGCGGTGCTGTTCCTGGTCGATGGCAAGTACGCCGGCTTCGGTTTGGTCGACCCCGATGTCAGCGTGCCGGGCAACGACTACTGGATGGGGCAGTTCTTCGTGCTCAAGCAATACCGGCGGCTCGGGGTGGGCCGCAGCGGAGCCCGCTTCATCTTCGATCGGCACCGCGGCAAATGGGAGGTCGGGCAGATGCCGCTCAATGCCCCGGCACGGTCGTTCTGGTTGCGGACGATCAGCGACTACACCGGCGGCGCTTTCGTCGAGCACGAACTGCATGACGAGCGGTGGGACGGCACGCTGCAGTGCTTCGACAACAGCAGCGCGGCCTTATGAATCTGCGCCGTTCGCAGACGTGTTTTGCTCCATCGACAGCACCCACAAGCTGTGCGCGCCGACAAGCGGACTCACCGCAGCCCCCACGACCGCGGGCTCGCCGGTGGCGGTGCTGGTGTCGAGGTCGGTCCGCCAGTGGCCGGGGGGCAGGCTGAAACGGGTGGGTGCCGAAGCGGCGTTGATCAGCAACAGCAAGCCGCTTCCGAACCACGCCTGCAGGCTGCAACCGTGCGGGTTCTGCCAGTCCGTGGCCGCCATCGGCTGACCGTCGCTGCGCAACCAGGCGAGGTCGGCTCGGCCGTCTGCCATGGCCACGCCGGTGAACCAGCGCGGTCCACGCGGCAACTGGCGGCTTCGCAAACGCAGCAAGCGGACGGTGAACTCGAGCAGGTCCGGATCGGCGGCAGACCAGTCGATCCAGGTGGTGTCGTTGTCCTGGCAGTAGGGGTTGTTGTTGCCTCGCTGCTTATGGCCCAACTCATCACCAGCGGCCAGCATCGGCGTGCCCTGCGACAGCATCACCGTGGCCAGCAGTGCGCGTTGCAGACGACCGCGCAGCTCGACGATGGCCGCATCGTCGGTCGGGCCCTCGACGCCGCAATTCCAGCTCAGATTGCTGGCGGTGCCGTCGCGGTTGTGTTCGCCGTTGGCTTCGTTGTGTCGGTGGTCATGGCTGACGAGGTCGGCCAGGGTGAAGCCGTCGTGCGAGACCACGTAGTTGACGGATTCGAGCGGGGTGCGACCGCGCGTCTCGAACCGATCCGCCGACCCTGCCAGCCGCTGCGCCAGTTCGGCGCGGTTGCCTTCGCCATGAAGCCAGAAGCGCTTGGCGGTGTCGCGAAAGCGGTCGTTCCATTCGAGCCAGCCGCGCGGAAACTGCCCCAGTTGATAACCGCCGGGGCCGATGTCCCAGGGCTCGGCGATCAACTTGATGCGCTGCAACACCGGGTCCTGCTGCAGGGCCCTGAAGAAGGGGCCGTCGCGTTCGAAGCCGCTCTCGCCAGCACCGCCGCGACCCAGCACCGGCGCCAGGTCGAAACGGAAGCCGTCGACATGCATGTCTTCGACCCAATAGCGCAGGCTGTCCAGCACCATCTGCAACATCCGCGGCTGGCGGATGTCGAGCGCGTTGCCGCATCCAGTGAGGTTTTCGTAGCCGCCCGGCCGCTCGGCCGGCAGCCGGTACCAGTGCCGGTTGTCGAGCCCGCGCCAGCACAACGTGGGGCCGGCTTCGTCGCCCTCGGCGGTGTGGTTGTAGACGACATCCAGCAGCACCTCGATGCCGGCCGCGTGCAGACGCTGCACCATGCGCCTGAACTCGTCGCGTGGTTGGTCGGTCGACGCCAGCCGCGGGTCGGGGCAGAAAAAGCCGATGGTGTTGTAGCCCCAATAGTTGACGAGCCCCATCTCGACCAGACGCTGCTCGCTCAACGCCTGCTGCACCGGCAGCAGGCACACCGCGGTGATGCCCAGCCGTTGCAGGTGGTCGATGGCCGCGTCCGATGCCAATCCGGCGAAGCTGCCCCGCTCGGGTTCGGGCACGCCGGGCAGGCGGCGGGTGAAGCCGCGCACGTGCAGTTCGTAGATCACCATGTCGGCCAGCGGCCGCTGCGGCGCGCGATCGTCGTGGCCGTTGTCGTTCCAGTCGAACGCGTCATCGACCACGCGCGACTTCAGCGCAACCGCGGCGTTGTCGGCTTCGCCGGGTTGCTGCGGGTCCACAGGGTCATCGCCGCGGGGGATGTCGTCCCATGTCAGCTGGCCGACGATCTCGCGTCCCCACGGGTCCAGCAACAGCTTGTTCGGATTGAAGCGCAGGCCCTGCTCGGGCTGCCACGGGCCGTGCGCCCGCAAGCCGTAGACCAACCCCGCGCGAGCGCCGGGCAGGTGGCCGTGCCACACATCGCCGCTGCGCCCCGGCAGGGGCATGCGCGCCAGTTCGGTGCAGCCCTCGGGGTCGAACAGGCACAACTCGATCGCCACCGCATCGACCGAGCAGACGGCGAAATTGACGCCCTGCGCATTGGCGCTGGCGCCCATCGGCCAGGGCCGGCCGGGTGCGATCGCACCCAGCGCGGCAATCGTCGCGTCGGGTTCGCTCAGCCGTTGGGTGCGGTCCAGGATGGGCTCCTGCGTCGAGGTGGGGTGACGGGTCGAAAGCGCGCGCAGCGGGCTGCAGGCGCAGAAGCTCAGCGTTTGGGCTGCAGCCCCCAGACTTCGCGCGCGTATTCGCCGATCGTGCGGTCCGACGAAAAGAACCCCATGCCAGAAACGTTGGCGATCGCTTTGCTGGCCCAGCCATGCCGGTCGCGGTAGAGCGCATCAACCCGAGCCTGTGCTGCCAGGTAGGCGTCGAAGTCGGCCAGCAGCAGGTAGTGGTCGCCGCCCCAGGTCAACGCATCCATCAGCGGACGGTAGCGGCCCGGTTCTTCGGGGTTGAACTGGCCATTGCCGATGGCGTCGAGCACCGCCTGGATGCGGCTGTCGGCAGCAGCCAATTCCACCGGTCGGTAGCCGGCCACGCGCTGCTCGGCGACCTCGGCAGTGGTGAGGCCGAAGATGAAGATGTTGTCGTTGCCGACCTGATGGCGGATCTCGATGTTGGCGCCGTCGTCGGTGCCGATGGTCAGCGCGCCGTTGAGCGCCAGCTTCATGTTGCCGGTGCCCGAGGCTTCGGTGCCGGCGGTGCTGATCTGCTCCGACAGGTCGGCCGCGGGCATCAGCACCTCGGCCACCGAAACGCCGTAGTTCGGAACGAACACCAGCTTCAGCATCCCGCTGGTGCGCGGATCGGCGTTGATCGTGCGCCCCACATCGTGGATCAGGCGGATCACGCTCTTGGCCGCCACGTAGCTGCTGGCGGCCTTGCCCGTGAAGATCACCGTGCGCGGCGTCCAGTCGCCATGCGCCACGCCTTCGGGGTCCGCCAGCATGGCTTGATACCGTGCCACCACCTGCAGCACGTTGAGCAACTGACGCTTGTATTCGTGGATGCGCTTGACCTGGACGTCGAACAGACTGGAAGGGTCGACGCCGATGCCGGTGGTGGCGGCGATGTGGGCCGCCAACCGTTCCTTGTTGGCATGCTTGACGGCCAGAAAGGCGTCTCGGAAATCAGCACTGTCAGCATGCGTGGCCAGTCGCTTGAGTTGCGTCAGGTCGAGCCGCCAGCTGTCGCCGATGCGGCTGTCGATCAGTGTCGCGAGCCCCGGGTTGGCTTGTGCGAGCCAGCGCCGCGGCGTCACGCCGTTGGTCATGTTGGTGAAGCGACCCGGCCAGATGCTGGCGAAGTCGGCGAAGATGGTCTGCACCAGCAATTCCGAGTGCAGTGCCGAGACTCCGTTGACGGTGTGGCTGCCGACGATCGACAGGTGCGCCATGCGAACACGCCGCTCGGCCGAGGCGTGCCTCCCTTCGTCGATCAGCGACAGGCGGCGCAGGAACGCATCGTCGCCCGGGCGATGGGTGGCAGCCATCGCCAGGAACTTGGCATTGATGCGATAGATGATCTGCATGTGGCGCGGCAGCACGGCGCCGATCAGGTCCACCGGCCAGGTCTCCAGCGCTTCGGGCATCAGCGTGTGATTGGTGTAGCTGAAGACCCGGGTGGTGAGGTCCCAGGCACGGTCCCACGGCACTGCGTGCTCATCCACCAGCAGCCGCATCAACTCGGCCACGCCGATCGCCGGGTGGGTGTCATTGAGGTGGATGGCAACCTTGTCCGCCAGGTTGTCGAGGCTGCTGTTTTCTTCCAGGTGGCGCGCCAGGATGTCCTGGATCGACGCGCTGGTGAAGAAGTACTCCTGGCGCAGCCGCAGCTCGCGGCCGGCCGGCGTGCTGTCGTTCGGGTAGAGCACCCACGAGATGTTCTCGAATGCGTTCTTGAAGGCTGCGGCGCGTGCGTAGTCGCCGCTGTTGAAAGCCGCCAAATCGATCTGCGAAGGCGCGGCCGCCTTCCACAGCCGCAACGTGCTGACCCGTTCGGTGCCGTGGCCGGGGATCACCATGTCGTAGGCCTTGGCATTGACCACGCTGTCGGGATGCCAGCATGCCGCG
>JBDSMV010000106.1:0-6913 GCA_039915715.1 Rubrivivax sp.
TTGCGGGCTTGTTGCAGGGCGACAGCGCGGTCGGCGGCATCCAGACCAGTCTGCGGGCGCTGCTGGGTGCCACGTCCGGCGCATCGAGCGCCTTCGGCCGCCTTTCGGATGTGGGCCTGGAGGCGCAGCGCGACGGCACATTGACGGTCAACGACACCAAGCTGACCAGCGCGTTGCAGGACCTGCCCCAATTGAAGAAGGCCTTTTCCAACAGCGACGGCACCAACCCGTCGAACAACGGCTTCGCCCGCAACTACGCGGCCCTGGCGACACGCGTGCTGGGGGTGGACGGCACCGTCACCACACGCACCGATGGACTGCAGAAGCTGATCACGAAGGTCGGCAAGGACCAGGAAAGGCTCAACGACCGGGTCGACCTGTTTCAGAAACGGCTGGTGGCGCAGTACACCGCGCTGGACGCCAACGTGAGCCGCCTCAACGGCCTGAGCAGCTATGTGACGCAGCAGCTCAACCTGATGAATCGCAGCAGAAATTAGCGGCTATAGCGACTCCGCAGCGGCTCAAGCCGCGCCGCGAGGGAACCGATAACAGGAGCATCACTCGCTCTTGCACCGACCCAAGCCGATGTTCGCAAGCACCTACCCCTCGCCCGCCCACCGACTTCCCGGCCGCCACGGCGCCGGCAGCAGCCTGTACCACCAGGTCGGTGTCGAAACCCGCATGACCGGCGCCACGCCGCACCAACTGGTGACCATGCTGTTCGACGGCTGGCTCGAAGCGGTGGCTCAGGCCCGCGGCGCGATGCGCAGCGGCGACATCGCGACCAAGGGTGCAGCCATCAGCCGCGCGGTGCGCATCCTGGACGAAGGCCTGCGTGCCGGTCTGGACCTGCGCGGCGGTGGCAGCCTGGCGCGTGACCTCAACGACCTCTACGGCTATCTGACGGTGCGGCTGACGCAGGCCAACCTGCGCAGCGACGAGCAGATCCTGGACGAGTGCCAGCGCCTGCTCAAGCCGATCCACGAAGCCTGGTTGTCGATCGCCGTGCAGCCTGCCGCGGCAGTGGGCTTCTCTCATCTGCAGCGGGCTGCCTGATGTCCGGCGCCGACAACCCGAACCCACGCGCCGCCGCTGCGGCATTCGCAACCCGACCCGCAGGACCCTCGATGGACCCGCAACTGCTCGACTACTACGAAGCCATCGAACGCGCCAGCGCCGACATGCTGGGCGCCGCCCGCGATGGCCGCTGGGACGACGTGCTCAAGCTGGAGAGCGCCTGCGTGCTGCTGATCAGCCAGCTCAAGCATGCGGCGCAGTCGCCTGCACAAGCGGCTCCCGACGCGTTTTCCACAGCGGTCGCGGCCGCAAAGACCAAGTCCCGGATCATGCAGCGCATCCTGGTCAACGACGCCGAGATCCGCCATCTGGCCGAGCCCTGGCTGCAGGACCTGGAGCAAACGCTGGCCGGCCGCAGCCCGACGCTGCACTGAGCGGCTTTGCACCCCACGGAGCCCCGCTTGAACTTCGAACACACGCAGCCGGCGCAACTCGATGCGTCCGGTGCATCGGACCCCTGGACCGAGTTCAGGGTCAACCTGGCGGCCGAACGGCTGCGGTTGCTGCGCGAACTGCGCGACACCGCCGCACCGGTGATCCTGAGCGCGCCAGACGGCAGCAACCTGAGCGCCACGCTGTGGGCGGTCGACGCCGGCGCCAACCGCGTCAACTTCAGCGCCGACCCCGCCAGCACGCAACTGCCGCGGCTGGTGGAGGCCAACGAGATCGTGGCGGTGGCCTATCTGTCCAGCGTCAAGCTGCAGTTCGACCTGCACGACCCAGTGCTGGTGCGGGGCCACAACAGCTGTGCGCTGCAGTGCCCGATGCCGCATGCGATCTACCGCTTCCAGCGCCGCAGCGCGTTCCGGGTGCGCACGCCCGAGCGGCTGTCGCCGGTGGCGCGCATGCGCCACCCCGCGGTGCCCGAGATCCAGCTCGCGCTGCGCGTGCTGGACCTGAGCATCGGCGGTTGCGCGCTGTGGATGCCGCAAGACCTGCCACCGCTGCAGGCCGGCACGGTGTTCGGCACGGTGGTAGTGGAGCTGGACGCGGACACCCGCTTCGAAGCCGAGCTGACCCTGCAGCATGTCAGCGCCGGAGGCGGCAGCGACCGGTCTGCGGCCGGTCTGCGACTGGGTTGCGAGTGGCAGCGTCTGGGCGGGTCGGCCGGGCGCGCACTGCAGCGCTGGATCGACCGCACGCAGCAGCGCCGCCGCCTGCTGACGCTGGACTGATGCCCGCTGCGCCATGGGTTGCTGCCGCCTGAAGCAAGGTCCGCAACGCGGCCAAACGCTCGCCGAAGTGATGGTGGCCCTGGGTGCCACATTGCTGTTGGCCGGCGTGGCCCTGCCAACCTGGCAGGGGCACAGCCTGCGCGCCGCCCGCATCGACGCCGTCGATGCCTTGACCCGCGTGCAGATGGCGCAGGAGCAATACCGTGCGCTGCACGGCCTCTACAGCGCCGACCTGCTGGCACTGCGCGGCACCGGCCCCGTCAGCGCGCAGGGCCGCTACGCCATCACCGTGGAGACCGCCGGCCCCGACGGCTTTCGCGCCGTGGCGAGGGCCCGCGGCGCGCAGAGCGGCGACAACGATTGCGCCGAGCTGACCGTCAGCGTGGTGGCTGGATTCCCGACCACCGGCCCGGCCAACGCCTGCTGGTTGCAATGAGACCGCGCCGGCTCGACGCCGGGTTCACGTTGCTGGAGATGGGCATCACGCTCGCGGTGATGGCGATCCTGGCCACGCTGGCCGTGCCGGGCAGCGCCGCCCGCATCGAACGTGCCCGTCTCGAATCCACGGCCCAGACGCTGGCCGCCGACCTGGGCAACGCCAGGCTCGAAGCCGCTCAGCGCGGCCTGCCGCTGCATGTTCAGATGCAGGAAGGCAGCAACTGGTGCTGGGCGGTCAGCGCACAACCCGGCTGCGACTGCAGCGCACCGGCGGCCTGCCAGATCCACCGCGTCGATGCTGGTCGAGGGACGCGATTGAAGCTGCTCGACGCCCACTCCGTTCAGCTGGATCCGGGTGGCATCGCCACCCCCACCCCCGTCGCCACGCTGCAGTCCGGAAGCGGTGACCGCCTGCGAGTTTCGCTCACCCCACTGGGTCGCGCGCGGCTGTGCCTGGAGGCCAGTGCCACGCGGGCGGTCTGGCGACTGCCGGCCTGCTGACACAGGAAGTTGCCGAACCTCAACACAGCTCGGGCACCGGGATCAACGGCGACACGCGCAGCATCCGCGCATGCCCAAGCTGCCTGCCGAGCGGGTCGTCGATCTCCGGTTCGGTGTGGAACTCGACCACCAGTGTCGTCAAAGGCGCGTCGGTGCCCAGGCCATGGCGGGCCAGCAGCGACTGCAACTCCCCTACAGCGAACTGTCCTTCGCCGAAGAGCAGCGGCCCCGCGGTCTCGGGCTGGCGTTCGGCCAGGTCGCCTGGCGGCGGGCGCAGTGGCACGCGCATCAGCATCAGGTTTCGCCACGCTGCGGCATCGGCTTGCTGCACGCGCGCATAGAGCAGTCCCCACAACCGGGTTTTCGGGCCTTCGGGTGGGCGCACATGTCGCCCGTCTTGGACCGGGGTGGCGAACGGGGCGCGGACCCGGATCTCGTTGGCATTGCGAAACGCCTGGCACACCAGCGGCGGCGGCGGGTGCTGAACGCCCGCCACACGCAATGGCGGTCCGAAGCGGCCCTGGGCGGTGGACCAGCGGGCGCCGACATGGCCGAGCCGGATCTCGTAGGTGAACAGGCCCAACAATTCCGGAGAATCCGCATCCAGGCCCTCGGGCAGCGGCACCAGGAAGTGCGCACCGCTGCCCGACGGCAGCTGCAGCGGCTGCATCGCCTGCAGCCCGGCGTCGTCGCGGGCCTGCCCGGGCACGATCATGCGAACCGTTTCCGCGTCCAGGGCCAACGCAGGCTCGACCACCTCGGCAAGGGCCTCCCGAGTCAGCAGCGGGTCGGCAGCGCTGGCCAGCACGCGCACGAAGTAGGCATCGTCAGGGTCGCCTGGCTGAGCCTCGAATTCGAGCCACAGCATGCGCCTGCGCTGCGCCGTCGACGAGTAGTCCTCGGCGTTCTGGTGCGGCGACAACGCAATGCCGGCCGAGACCAGGCGCGGCACCTGCACCGGGGGCGTGGTCACCGGCAGCAGGATCGAAGCGGTGGCGCTGTCGGCTGCCGGCACGCCGTCGCGAAGCACGAAGGCGATCTCGTACGAGACCGTCAACTCGCTCGGAAACTCGACCGGCTCGCCCGGCGGACGCAGACCCGGTTTGGGGTCGATGGCATCGATGAACACCAGTTGGCTGGATTGCCGGCATGGCGCGCGCGCACCGGCTTCGACATCGCCAGGGCCGGCGGCATCGCGTGCAACCGCCGAAGGCAGGGTCATCGTGCCGGCCATCTCGAGGACATCGTCCTGCTGCGGCCGAGACAGTCGCCGCTGGATGACGACTCCGTCGATGGCCAAGGCATTCCAGCTCCAGTCCCGCGCCAGATCGAATCGCAAGACATTGATCCAGCGCTGGTTCAGCTCGGCGTCCGACGCCAGCGTCAGCGAGGCCGCATCGGGCGCCAGCACATGGCGCAGCGCAGTCGCACAGCCGAAGACCGTGCGCGCGCCGGGCCGACCCGACAACGTGAGGCCCCGCGCCGCAAGCGCACTTTCCTGCGCCAGCCTGGGCAGCGGGCGCGGCAGGCCCGCCACCACGCCCGGGTCGCGGAAGTAGAAGGCGGTCAACCGCGGCGCAGCGACCAGCAGCCCGTCCTCTTCGCCGCCCACCGCTCGCAGCTCCACCGTCACCGGCGGCCCCAACCTTGCGTCATTGGATGCGAAGTAGCCAGCATCGGTGCGCCCCACCGCCACCATCACCAACCGCAGATCGCGCGCCGCCGGCAGCGGCAGGGGGCCTTCATCGGCCAGGGGCAGGAAGCCATCGAGGCCAGCGATCGGCTGCGGCGCCAGGCTCAAGGTCATCCGATCGCCGTCGAAGCTGCGTGAGGTCTGGTACAGGGGCCACCAGTCGCTGCGGTCGCCGCGCAGCGCGCGCACTTCCAGCGTGATCCGCAGTTGCAGCACATCGGGGTCTGGCAGGGCCGGTGCGCGCTGGCGGGCACCGCTGTCGGCCACCGTGGCCTCAAGGTCGGCGAAGCTGTGGACGCCGGTGTAGAGCACTTCGGGATGGCCGAGCCCCGGCTTGGCGATCACCAGCCGCAGGTCGTCGCGGGTGGGGCGCTGCAGCACTTCGACCGCGCCAGGTGGACGGTGGCGCTGGAAAGCGACTTCACATTCATGGTGGGCATCGCGCCCGCCGTCCTGCGGCGTGGCTTCATCGGGCGACGGACCACCGCGGCTGAGATCGGCCAGCCGCACGCGGAAGGCATAGCGGTGGCCGTAGCGCAGCAGCACGTCCTTGTCGCCCAACGGCACGAAGCGCTGCTGGCGATTGAGCCGCGTGCCTTCGAATTCCGGATCGACCACCAAGGCGGCATGCAGCTGTGTCAGGTCGGGATCGGTCAGCACCAGCGAACTGCCGCGCCAGGTGCAGAAATAGGGCGGCATCCAGAACTCGCCGGGCTGGGCGTTGGACACCTGGGTCGGCGCGACCTCGACCAGGGCTTCGCCTTCGTAAGCGCCGATCACCCGCTGTCCGAGCGCCAGATCTTCGACGCTCGCCACCTGCTGCAGTGAATGCCAGCGCCCGTTGCCGTCCGGATCGCCGTCCACGTCGCGCACATCCACACGGTAGCCGGCGGTGCCCATCGCGGCGCTGGCGTCGGCGGCGACCTGACGGTTGTAGCACTCGGCCAGTTGCTCATCGTCCCAGGCCAAGCGGATCGCGTCGCCGTCGCGGTCGCCTTGGGTGGCATGCACGAGCCTCGCAAAGCCGCGGTGGTAGCGCTCGGCCTCGCCATAGGCGTCGTCGGCCACGCCCGCGCCATCGACCGGGAACAGCACCGCGGCGTAGACGCTGCGGTCGGCATCCAGCGGCGGCAGGCGTGCCGCCAGCGCACTGACGAGCGCGGGGTTGGCTGCATACGCGCTGCCGGCGACCAGCGCCAGATAGACCCAGCCGCCTCGCGCCAGCATTTCGGGGTCGGCCAGCGGCACGCGCAGCTCTCCCATCAACCCCAACGCCGCAGCCAGCAACGGCTGGCGCAGTGCATGCGCCAGCACTTCGCCCCAGCGCAGATCGGCGCGCTGCGGCACCGGCGCCGCAGGCTGGGCGCCGTGACCTTCGTGCAGCGCACACACGTAGTCGTCGGCAGCGGCCATCCATCGGCTGAGCTGACGTTCACCGACCAGTTCGCGATACGACGCGGTCAGCGGCTTGTGAAAGCGCGGCGCGACCGGGCCTGCGGGCGGTGGAGCGTCGCCGGAGATCGATATCAGGCCTGCAAGCTCGGCGTACAGCGCCGCCTTCTGCATCGGCGGATCGACTGGCACCAGGGGCCCCACCGCCACCGCGTCGACCGCACGCGGCAGGTGCTCCAGGCTGCCGATCACGCGCGCCTCGAACTGCAACTCGGCATCGGCAAAGGCCGGCTCACCGGGCGCCAGCGGCGCCAGAGGGTCGCCTTGCGGAAGGCAGACATAACGCAGCGTCAGCTGGCCATCGGCCCAGCGCTGCGGAAAGGCCAGCAGGTTCAGAGCCGAGGTGGGAATGCCCATGGCGGCGTCTCCTTCAAAGTCACAGCACGAGCGGGATCACCGCCGCGGCCAGCGGATTGACGCCGGCCACGAGCAGCAGCGGGCCGAGCGGCACGCGCTGCTCGAACTGGGTCTGGAACGAGCGGCTTTCCTTCAGGAAGATCGCCACCTGCACGGTGCCGGCCACATGGATCTCGGCGAAGATCGTCACCGTCTTGTCCTCGGGGTTGAAGCGGTCGAT
>JBDSMV010000123.1:0-10158 GCA_039915715.1 Rubrivivax sp.
GCAGCAGCGTTACCGCGCAGTCTGATCGGCTGGCGCGAACGCGGCTCAGCGCTCGGTCGATCGTTCAAGCCGCCGCAGCCATCGCTGCAGCGGGATTGTTGGCAGCCCGCGTTTGACCGCGCTGCCCGACAAGTCTCAGCAAGGCCTCACAACCGGCTTCACCCAAGCTCAACATGAAGTGCTGCCAGCGGCGCTGCACCCGCTCGTTCAGCCAGGCGTCTTCCACCGCTCTCAGCGCCGATCGGCCATCGGCTTCCAGCACCCGCGGGGCCAGCGCGGCCACGAACAGGTTGAAGTCGTGGCGCAGGCTGCCCTCTGGCAGCAGCGCGGCAAGGCGCCGCGTGCGGGTGCTGAAGCCTGCGGACCCAAACTGCGCTGTCACCAGCGCCTGCAGGCGCTGGGCGGGGTTGGCGATGGCGACCTGCGCTGGCGGCCACAGCGCCAGGGGAATTTCAACGACTTGGTGAAACGGCAGCCGCGTGGCCAGCGTGCGCAACACCGCCACGCGCCACCAGCCTGCGGAATCGAGTCCGTTGATCGAGCCGCCCGTCGCCTCGCCTTCGCAGCGGCGCGCCAGACGGCGGGCTTGCAGGCTGCTGATGCCTTGCCAGGCGCGACTGGCCGCGACACTCATCATCACCAGATTGCCGGCACGGTAGCCCTGCAGCGGGTCCAGGCGCTCGATCACGGCAGCGTCCGCATGGCCACGCGCACCGCCCAACGGCGTGCGTCGAACCGGGCAGGTCGAGGCCTCGATCTGTGCCAGCTGCAGTCGGGTCAGCTGCTGGGGATCGAACCCCATGCCTTCCTCCCAGGCCCGCAAGCGCAGGGCCAACCAGAGCCGGGTATTTCGGGCGGTCTGCACCGCGCGGCGGCCATAGACCGCCTTGCCGGCCAGCCAGCCCTGGCCGACTGCTGTCTGGCCTTGCAACAGCTCCGGTGGCGGCACCAGCCCGTGGTGGGCATGGTCGAAGCCGATGTCGAAGCCGATCGGGTCGATCGGGGCTAGGGCCAACGGGTCGAGGTCGAGCAAGGCCTGGTTCATGCGAGTCTCCAGCGGTGCGCCGAACCCGATGCCCAGCGCTGCTGCGCAGTTTCCCGGCCGGGTGGCTCATAGGGTGAGCCACCATCCGAACTTTTTAGGTCTCTTTGTCCGGACGCTCCGGTCTTGTCGGATCGCCCGTGCGATGTGACCGCCATGACCGGAGAGCGCAGTGGTGTGCGGTGGTAAAGTGCGCGGCTGATCTGAAGGTACCCGTCGTGGCGGAAGCGCCGCACTGCTGCAGTGCATCAGTGACAGGGTCTGCCGATCAGAACGCCGGTGTAGCTCAGTTGGTAGAGCAGCGCATTCGTAATGCGAAGGTCAACAGTTCGATTCCGTTCACCGGCACCACATCTCTCTGTTCGACCATCCGGCAGCCGCCGAATCCGTTGCTCGCCACCCGGTCAGCCGCCGTCGTTGCGCGACGCAGCCGCTCCCTACAATGCGCCCGATGCGCATCCTCATCGCCAATGACGACGGCTATCTGGCTCCGGGCCTGGCCGCACTGGTGAAGGCCTGTGAAGGTCTCGGCGACATCGATGTCGTGGCACCCGAGCAGAACGCCAGCGGGACCTCGAATTCGCTCACGCTGAACCGGCCGCTGACGGTGTTCAAGGCACGCGGCCATCATGGACACACCTGCACCGTCGTCAGTGGCACCCCTTCGGACTGCGTGCATGTCGCGCTGACCGGGCTGCTGGAACACAAACCCGATCTGGTGCTGTCAGGCATCAACAACGGCGCCAACATGGGCGACGACACGTTGTACTCGGGCACCGTTGCCGCGGCAATGGAAGGCTTCCTGTTCGGCATTCCGGCGATCGCGTTCTCGCAGGCCGAGAAGGGTTGGGCCGAGGTCGATGCGGCGGCCGGAGCGGCGCGTGCGGTGGTCGAACATGTGCTATCCCGCGCACCACTGGGCGGCAGCCCGTGGTTGCTGAATGTCAACATCCCGAACCGGGCCGACGCGCTCTCGCTGCCGCGGCTGGTGACGCGGCTGGGTCGACGCCACGCCAGTGCACCGGTGATCCGCCAAATCAACCCGCGTGGGGAGCCGATCTACTGGATCGGGCCGGCAGGCGACGCGCGCGAATGCGGAGAAGGGACCGATTTCCATGCCGTGGCGCAGGGTGCGATCTCGATCACGCCGCTGCAGGTCGACCTGACCGACCACGCCGCACAAGGTGCCTGGGCCGACCGGCTGACCGCTGGCCTCGCATGACATTGCTGCGCAGTGGCGACAGCGCAGCGAGGGAGGCGTCCGACGATTCGACAGAGGACGGCACCGGCAAAGGTCATCCGCGTCGCCCGCGTTTTCCGCTGGCGCTCGACCGCTTGAAGGGCCCGGCTCGACCCGCGGCTTCCGATCTGCTGCGACCGCAGCGGCCCTTGCAGCATGCCGCCGACCATGCCTTGCGCCAGCAGGCCTCGCGGCCGGGTGCTGCCAGCGGCTTTGGGCTCGATTCGGCAGCGGTGCGCGCGCGAATGGTGCGCCGCCTGCGCGCGCAGGGCATCGACTGTGAGCCGGTGCTGCAGGCGTTCGACAGTGTCGAGCGGCATCGCTTCGTCGACACTGCGCTGGCCACACAGGCCTACGAAGACACGAGCCTGCCGATCGGCCTGTCGCAGACCATCTCCAAGCCGTCGGTGGTGGCACGCATGCTGTCGCTGCTGTTCGATGGCGGCCATGCGCGCGCCCATGGCCGCCTGGGCCGAGTGCTCGAAATTGGCACCGGTTGCGGCTACCAAGCCGCGCTGCTGGCATTGCTGAGCCGCAGCGTGGTGTCGATCGAACGCCTGCAGCCGCTGCATGACAAGGCGCGCCGCAATCTGGATTCGGTCCGCACCGGCGACCTGCGGCTGCTATGGGGTGATGGCCGGCTCGGGCACACGCCGCGCGCGCCTTACGACGCCATCATCGCGGCGGCCGGCGGACACGATCTGCCGCAGGCCTGGCTCGACCAGCTTGCGCCTGAAGGGCGTTTGGTGGCGCCGATGCACGATGCCACGCGTGGCGGGCAGGTGCTGGTGGTGGTCGACCGCACCACCCGCGGGCTGGTGCGGCGCCAGCTCGATGCCGTGCACTTCGTGCCCCTAAAATCCGGAGCGGAATGAATTCAGCATCTGCGTTGCCCTCTTCTCGATCGCCCCGCTCCCGCCTTTCGGCACGCCTGTTCGGGCTCGCGGCGGTCGCGGCGGTCGCGGCGGTCGTCACCCTGACGGGTTGTGCGTCGTCGGCTTACCGCGCGCCGGTGGAAGACCGCGGATCCGCTGGCCGCGACGCAACGCTGCCGGTGCCAGCCCCGGGTGCGGCGGCATCGGCGCCCGGTTCGCTGACCGCGGTGGAACCCAGCGGCAAGGCCCTGCCGGGCAGCGAGAATGCGGGCAAACCGGGCTACTACAGCGTCAAGCGCGGCGACACGCTCTACAAGATCGCGCAGCAGAACGGGCAGAGCTGGCGCGACATCGCGCGCTGGAGCAACCTCGAGAATCCGAGCGCGATCGAGATCGGCCAGGTGCTGCGCATCGTTCCGCCCGCGCAGGTCGCCGTCGCCGCGGCGCCTGCTGCGGTGGCGCCCGTGGCCACGGTGCCGCCGGTGGTGACCAAGCCGATCGTGATCGCACCGCAACCCGAGGTGCGCCAGTTGGAGCCGCGTCCGGTGGCGAAAGAGGGCGACGACGACATCGACTGGATGTGGCCGGCCAACGGGCCCGTCATCGGAAACTTCGACGATGTCAAGACCAAGGGCCTGTCGATCGCCGGTTCGGTCGGCGACCCCGTGTTGGCATCGGCCGACGGCCGAGTGGTCTATGCCGGCGCCGGTCTGCGTGGCTATGGCAACCTGGTGATCGTCAAGCACAACAACACGTACCTGACGGCCTACGCCCACAACCAGACCTTGCTCGTCAAGGAAGACCAGGTGGTGTTACGGGGCCAGAAGATCGCCGAGATGGGTTCCAGCGATTCCGACCGGGTGCAGCTGCACTTCGAGATCCGGCGCCAGGGCAAGCCCATCGACCCGGCCAAGCTGCTGCCGCCGCGCTGACGGCTGCTGCGTTGCGCCCTGCGTTGCGCAAGGCGACCATCCCTTGACGACGAGCCCGGGTATGGAATGGCTGCAGGTCGAATCGCTCGACCTCGATGGTCAGGGCGTGGCCCACCGCGCCGACGGCAAAGTGGTCTTCATCGAAGGCGCGCTACCGGGCGAATGCGTTCAGGCCCAGATCGCTCGCAAGAAGAACAGTTGGGAGCAAGGCCGCATCACGGCACTGTCGCGCGAGAGCGCGCAGCGCGTGGTGCCGAAGTGCCCGCACTTCGGACTCCATGCCGGTGCCTGCGGTGGTTGCAAGATGCAGCACCTGCACCCGGCTGCGCAGGTGGCCGTGAAGCAGCGGGTGCTGGAAGACAACCTGTGGCACCTTGCCAAGGTGCGGCCCGGACAACTGCTGCGGCCGATTGAAGGCCCGGCTTGGGGTTATCGCGACCGGGCGCGGCTGTCGGTGCGGTATGTGGCGCCCAAGCAAACGGTGCTGGTCGGCTTCCACGAGCGCAAGTCGCGTTATGTGGCCGACATGCAGAGTTGCGCGGTGCTGCCGCCGCGTGTCAGTGCCCTGCTGATGCCGCTTCGTGACTTGATCGGCCGCATGGACCAGCGCGACCGCCTGCCGCAGGTCGAGCTCGCTTGTGGCGACGCTGTGGTGGCGCTGGTGCTGCGGCACCTGGAGCCGCTGACCGAAGCCGACCTGGCTCGCCTGCGCGAGTTCGGCCGCGAGCATGGCGTTCAGTGGTGGCTGCAGGCCAAGGGTCCGGACACCATTCGGCGGCTCGACGGCGACGGACCCGAGCTGACCTATGCGCTGCCGGAGTTCGGCATCCGCATGCCGTTCAAGCCCACCGACTTCACGCAAGTCAACCCGCACATCAACCGGGTGCTGGTCGACCGCGCACTGCGCTTGCTGGACCCGCAGCCCGACGAACGCGTGATCGACTGGTTTTGCGGGCTCGGCAACTTCAGCCTGCCGCTCGCGACCCGCGCGCGAACCGTGCTGGGCATCGAGGGCAGCGACACGCTGGTTCAGCGTGCACAGGCCAACGCCGTGCTCAACGGGCTGGGCCACAAGACCACCTTCCAGGCCCGCGATCTGTTCACGCTCACGGCAGCCGATCTGCGCGCGCTGCAGCCGGCCGACCGCTGGCTGGTGGACCCGCCGCGAGAAGGGGCCTTTGCGTTGGCCAAGGCGCTGGCCGAGTTGCATGCCGATTTGCAGGTCGACTTCAACTGGGTGCCGCCGAAGCGCATCGTCTATGTCAGCTGCAACCCATCGACCCTCGCGCGCGATGCCGGCCTGCTGGTGCACCAGGCCGGCTACCGCTGCACGATGGCAGGGGTGGTCAACATGTTCCCCCATACGGCGCATGTCGAGAGCATGGCGGTGTTCGACTACGCGGGCGTCGAAGCCGACGCGTCGGCCTGACAAAGCGAAACGGGGCCTGCAGGCCCCGTTTCTGGTTGCGACGGATCGCCGATCGTTCAGTCGTCGCCGCCAAAGATGCCCAGCAGCATCAGCAGGTTCGTGAAGACGTTGTACAGGCTCAAATAGACGCCCAGGGTGGCAGTGATGTAGTTGGTTTCTTCACCGGTCTGAACCCGACGCAGGTCGTACAGGATGAAGGCCGAGAAGATGCCGATCGCCAGCACCGACAGCGTGATCATCAGCGCACTGCTCTGGATGAAGAAGTTGGCGACCATCGCCACCAGCAGCATGATCACGCCGATGAAGAGGAACTTGCCCATCGGGGCCAGGTCGCGCTTGATGATGCTGGTCAACGACGCCATTCCGAGGAAGATCGCACCGGTGCCGGCGAAGGCCATCATGATCAGGCTGGCGCCGTTGGACAGCCCCAGCACCATGCCGACCAGCCTCGACAGCATCAACCCCATGAAAAAGGTGAAGCCGAGCAGGATCGGCACGCCAGCGGCGGAATCTTTGGTCTTCTGGATCGCAAACATGAAGCCGAAAGCGCCGGCCAGGAACACGATCATGCTGATGCCGGGTGACATCATCGATGCGATGCCTGTCGTGACGCCGATCCAGGCGCCCAGCACCGTGGGCACCATCGAGAGGGCCAAGAGCCAGTAGGTGTTTCGAAGGACACGGTTGCGCTGATCGGCGACGGCGCCGCCACCAGCCAGGCCGGGGTAGTTCTGCACGCTTTGAACCATTGAAACCTCCATCGAACGGTGAACGGACTGTGCAAGCACGGGGGTGCTGCCTGAGTTCTGACTTCTGTTGGGCATTCTAGGTTCCCCGGCTACACCACCATCAGGTTTTCCCTTCAGCGCAGCGCCGATTTCAAGAAACCTCGCGGTATCGTCGTCGAGATGAAAACCAAAACTACCCTCGAGCTGGCCGACGTGCGCCGCATGGCGGCGGCTGCCGAAGCCGAAGCACTGAAAAACGACTGGGCCGTGAGCCTGGCGATCGTCGACGACGGCGGCCATCTGCTGTGGTTGCAGCGCCTGGACGGTGCAGCGCCGATTTCGGCCGAGATCGCACCCGCCAAAGCGCGCACGGCAGCCGTCGGGCGGCGCGAGAGCAAAGCCTACGAAGACATGATCAATGGCGGCCGCACGGCTTTTCTGAGTGTGCCTTCGATGCGGGGGCTGTTGGAAGGCGGCGTGCCGGTGATGGTCGACGGCCAATGTGTCGGTGCGATCGGGGTCAGCGGTGTGCAGGCCGCGCAGGATGTGCAGGTGGCGCGGGCCGGTATCGCCGCATTGGGTTGATCGCGGGGGGGTCAGAGCAGGGCAGCCGGCCCGGCGCCGCCGCCTACAATCCGTCGGTTTGCCTGAGCCGCCAGAAACTCCGGAGCCCCGCCTTGCCCGCCGACCCGACCTCCGACTCCTTGATGCCCGTGCGGCCCGCGGCCGTGCTGGCGTTGGCCGACGGCAGTGTGTTCATCGGCCACTCGGTGGGGGCGGCAGGGCAAACGGTCGGCGAGGTGGTGTTCAACACCTCACTGACGGGCTACCAGGAAATCCTGACCGACCCGAGCTATTGCCGCCAGCTGGTGACGATGACCTGCCCGCACATCGGCAATGTCGGCACCAATCCTGACGATGCCGAGTCGCCGCGAATCTTCGCCGCCGGGTTGATCGTCAAGGACCTGTCGCTGCGGGTGTCGAACTTCCGGGCCACCAGCAGCCTGCCCGACTATCTGAAGGCCGAAGGCACGGTGGCGATCGCCGGCATCGACACGCGGCGGCTGACGCGATTGTTGCGAAACGGCGGCGCGCAAAACGGTTGCATCCAGACCTTTGAGCCTGGCGCATTGCTCGGCACCGGCCAACGCAACGCGGCTATAGAAGCAGCCCGCAATGCGCCCTCGATGAGCGGTCTGGACCTGGCCAAGGTGGTGTCGGCGACCGAGCCCTATGGCTGGACGCAAACCGAATGGCAACTCGGCCGGGGCTATGGCGAGCAGACCTCGCCGCAGTTCCATGTGGTGGCGCTGGACTACGGCATCAAACGCAACATCCTGCGCATGCTGGCGAGTCGGGGCTGCCGCGTGACGGTGCTGCCTGCACAGTCCGGCGCGGCCGAGGTGAGGGCGCTGCGCCCCGATGGTGTCTTTCTCAGCAACGGCCCCGGCGACCCCGAACCCTGCAACTACGCCATCGCTGCCACACGTGAGCTGATCGAAGACGGTCTGCCCACGTTCGGCATCTGCCTCGGTCACCAGATCATGGCGCTGGCTTCCGGTGCCCGCACCTACAAGATGAAGTTCGGCCACCATGGCGCCAACCACCCGGTCAAGGACCTGGACAGCGGGCGCGTCAGCATCACGAGCCAGAACCACGGCTTTGCGGTCGACGAGAACACGCTGCCCGCGAACCTGCGGCCGACGCATGTGTCCTTGTTCGACGGCACGCTGCAGGGATTGGCCCGCACCGACCGCCCGGCCTTCTGCTTTCAGGGTCACCCTGAAGCCTCTCCGGGGCCACACGACATCGGCTATCTGTTCGATCGTTTCGTGGCAGCGATGACAGCAAACACCGAAGGGGTGTCGCATGCCTAAACGCACCGACCTGCACACGGTGCTGATCATCGGCGCGGGGCCGATCGTGATCGGTCAGGCTTGCGAATTCGACTATTCGGGGGCCCAGGCCTGCAAGGCGCTGCGCGAAGAGGGGTACCGCGTGGTGCTGGTCAACAGCAATCCGGCCACCATCATGACCGACCCCGAGATGGCCGATGCGACCTACATCGAGCCCATCACCTGGCAGATGGTCGAAGCCGTGATCGCCAAGGAGCGTCGCGCCTTTCCAGACCACCGCATGGCGGTGCTGCCGACGATGGGCGGGCAGACGGCGCTGAATTGCGCGCTGGATCTGCACCGCAACGGCGTGCTGGACAAGCATGGCGTCGAGATGATCGGAGCCAACGAGCGCGCAATCGAGAAAGCCGAAGACCGGCTCAAGTTCAAGGAGGCGATGACCTCGATCGGTCTGGACTCGGCGCGCAGTGGCATCGCGCATTCAATGGAGGAAGCACTGGCGGTGCAAACTGGCATTGCAGCCCTGACCGGGAGCAATGGCTTCCCGATGGTGGTGCGCCCCAGCTTCACGCTCGGCGGCACCGGTGGCGGAATCGCCTACAACCCCGAAGAGTTCGAAGAAATCTGCAAGCGCGGCCTCGACTTGTCGCCGACCAAGGAATTGCTGATCGAGGAAAGCCTGATCGGGTGGAAAGAGTACGAGATGGAGGTGGTGCGGGACCGCGCCGACAACTGCATCATCATCTGCTCGATCGAGAACTTCGACCCGATGGGCATCCACACGGGTGACTCGATCACGGTGGCGCCAGCCCAGACCTTGACCGACAAGGAATACCAGGTGATGCGCGACGCCAGCATCGCCATCCTGCGCGAGATCGGGGTCGACACCGGCGGCAGCAATGTGCAGTTTGCGGTCAACCCCGAGAACGGTCGGCTGATCGTGATCGAGATGAATCCGCGCGTGTCGCGGTCGTCGGCGCTGGCATCGAAAGCCACGGGGTTTCCAATCGCCAAGGTGGCGGCCAAGCTGGCGGTGGGCTACACCCTGGATGAATTGCGCAACGACATCACCGGCGGCCCAGAATTTGCTGGCACCCCGGCCAGCTTCGAGCCCAGCATCGACTATGTGGTGACGAAGATCCCGCGTTTCGCGTTCGAGAAGTTTCCGGCCGCCGACCCGCGTCTGACCACACAGATGAAGAGCGTGGGTGAGGTGATGGCCATCGGTCGCACCTTCCAGGAAAGTTTCCAGAAGGCGCTGCGTGGCTTGGAAACCGGCATCGACGGGCTCACCGAGCGCACTGCCTGCACCGAAGACGACCGCGACGAGATCGTCGAGCAGATTGGCAATGCCGGTCCCGAACGCGTGCTGTTCCTGGCCGACGCGATGCGCATCGGCATCAGCGAGCAGCGCATCTTCGAGGAAACCCACATCGACCCGTGGTTCCTGGCGCAGGTGGCCGAACTGGTGTCACTGGAGCAAAAGCTGTCGGGCCGTGAGCTGATGTCGCTGTCGGCCGAAGAGATGCGCCTGTTGAAGCAAAAAGGCTTCGGCGACCGTCGGCTCGCCAAGCTGCTGCGAACCGATGAGCATGCGGTGCGAGCGCGTCGCCATGCGCTCGGTGTGCGGCCTGTTTACAAGCGAGTGGACACCTGCGCGGCCGAGTTCGCGACCCAGACCGCCTATCTCTATTCGTGCTACGAAACCGAAGACGGCGAATGCGAATCCGAGCCCACGGATCGAAAGAAGATCATGGTGCTGGGTGGCGGGCCGAACCGCATCGGGCAGGGCATCGAGTTCGACTATTGCTGCGTGCATGCGGCGATGGCGATGCGTGAGGACGGCTATGAAACCATCATGGTCAACTGCAACCCCGAAACTGTCTCTACCGATTACGACACCAGCGACCGGCTCTACTTCGAACCGGTGACGCTGGAAGACGTGCTGGAAATCGTCGACCTGGAGAAACCGCTCGGCGTGATCGTGCAATACGGCGGCCAGACGCCACTGAAACTTTCACGCGCGCTCGAAGCCAATGGCGTGCCGATCATCGGC
>JBDSMV010000142.1:0-11615 GCA_039915715.1 Rubrivivax sp.
CGAAATCGCGCTGAGAACCGCGTTGAAAACCGCATCGAAGATCACGCAGCAACCCCGAGTCATTTGCGATGAACGCTGAGACCCTTGCCTACCAGAGCGGCTTCGGCAACGAATTTGCCACCGAAGCCATCCCCGGTGCTCTGCCCAAGGGCCGCAACAGCCCGCAACGGGCACCGCTGTCGCTCTACACCGAACTGATCTCGGGCACTGCATTCACCGCGCCGCGCAATGACAACCGCCGCACCTGGATGTACCGGCGCCAGCCTTCGGTGGTGTCGGGGCGCTATGCCGCTTGCGAACACGACGGCTGGACCACCGGCCCCGACCGCACGGTCGCGCTGCCGCCCGAGCCGATGCGTTGGCACCCGCTGCCGATGGCGCTGGCGCAGGGTCGCGACTTCGTCGACGGCATGCACACGCTGGTGGCCAACGGCGACGCCGATGCGCAGCTCGGCATCGGCGCGCTGGTCTACATCGCCGACACGTCGATGGCGCAGCGCGCCTTCGTCGATGCCGATGGCGAGCTGCTGATCGTGCCGCAGCAAGGCCGGCTGCTCATCACGACCGAGCTCGGGGTGCTGCAGGTTTCGCCGGGCGAGATTGCGTTGCTGCCGCGCGGCTTGCTGTTCAAGGTCGCGCTGCCCGACGGCCCGTCGCGCGGCTATGTGTGCGAGAACCTCGGCGCGCAGTTCAGGTTGCCGGAGCTGGGGCCGATCGGCTCGAATGGTCTGGCGAATGCCCGCGACTTTCTGGCGCCGGTGGCGGCTTTCGAGGATGGCCACAACGGCAGTGAAAAGGGTGGCCAAACGGGCTATGAAGTCATCAAGAAGTTCGGCGGCCGCTTCTGGCGCGCACCGATGCGGCAGTCACCCTTCAACGTCGTGGCCTGGCATGGCAACCTGGCGCCGTTGAAGTACGACACGGCCAACTTCATGACCATCGGTTCGATCAGCTTCGACCACCCCGACCCGTCGATCTTCACGGTGTTGACGTCGCCCAGCGACACCCCCGGTACCGCCAACTGCGACTTCGTGATCTTTCCGCCGCGCTGGCTGGTGATGGAAAACACCTTCAGGCCGCCCTGGTACCACCGCAACCTGATGAGCGAATTCATGGGACTGGTGCATGGCGAGTACGACGCCAAGCCCGGTGGCTTCAAGCCCGGCGGCGCCAGCCTGCACAACTTGATGGTGCCGCACGGCCCCGACGAAGAGGCCTTCGAGAAGGCCAGCGGTGCCATGCTGGCGCCGCAGAAGCTCGACCACACGCTGGCCTTCATGTTCGAGAGCCGCTACCGGTTGGTGCCGACGCCATTTGCGTTGCAGGCCGGTCTGCTCGACGTCGACTATGCCGACTGCTGGGCCAGCCTCAAAGACCACCACCGCGACCCGACCTGACCCGCACCAGCCCGCCACAAGCACCCGATTAGCACCCCATGAGCACACTCGACAAGACCCACGACCCGGCGCTGCGCAGCTGGGTGGCTTCGGCGAACGTGCCCGGCACCGACTTCCCGATCCAGAACCTGCCCTTCGGACGCTTTCGTCCGAAGGGGAACAAGGCCCCCTGGCGCATCGGCGTGGCGGTCGGCGAGCAGGTGCTGGATCTGCGGGCCGCCGGTCCGATCCACGACGACGACATCAACACCCTGATGGCCCGCAGCCCGGCCGAACGCCGCGCGCTGCGGGCTGCGATCAGCGCCGGGCTCGCCGAAGGCAGCGGCCATCAGTCGGCATGGAAGACCGCTCTGATTCCGCAGGCGGCGGTGGAGCTGGCGGTGCCCTGCCGCATCGGTGACTACACCGACTTCTACACGGGCATCCACCATGCCACGGCGATCGGCAAGCTCTTTCGCCCTGACAACCCACTCTTGCCGAACTACAAGTGGGTGCCGATCGGCTACCACGGGCGTGCGTCGTCGATCGTCGCCAGCGGCACGCCGATCCGCAGGCCGCGGGCCCAGGTCAAGCCGGCCGATGCCGAGGTGCCGCAGATCAGCGCGTCGCAACGGCTCGATTACGAACTGGAACTCGGCTTTCTGATCGCAGGTGGCAATGCCTTGGGTGAGCCGATCTCGATCGACGATGCCGAGTCGCACCTGTTCGGCCTCACCTTGCTCAACGACTGGTCGGCGCGCGATGTGCAGCCATGGGAATACCAGCCGCTGGGGCCGTTCCTCTCGAAAAACTTTGCCAGCACCTTGTCGCCGTGGATCGTCACCACCGAAGCGCTGGCCCCGTTCCGGTCACCGTTCACGCGCCCGGCCGACGACCCGCAACCGCTGCCGTATCTGGACAGCGCCGCCAACCACGAGCGTGGCGCTTTCGACATCTCGCTCGAAGTCTGGCTGCAGACCCAGCAGATGCGGGAGGCCGGCGAGGCTGCGGTGCGGCTGACCCAGGGCAACACGCTGCAGGCCGCCTACTGGACCGCGGCGCAGTTGATCGCCCACCACACGGTCGGCGGCTGCAACCTGCAGCCCGGCGACCTGCTGGGCTCGGGAACGCTGTCAGGGCCCGAGCCTTCGCAGGCCGGGTCGATGATGGAGCTGTCGGCCGGGGGCAAGCAGAAGCTGAGCTTGCCGAACGGCGAGACGCGCGACTTTCTACAAGATGGCGACACGCTGACGCTGCGCGGCTTTTGTGAACGTGAAGGCGCTGCGCGGATCGGTTTCGGCGACTGCGTCGGCACCGTGGTGGCGGCTCGTCAGGTGGTTTGAGCCCGGCCTGCGGCGCATCGCGTGGCCCCCCGCGGGTAGGGGGGTTGTGTGGTGGCGGGCGTTGGCGACACCATCGAAGCGGATCGTCGTTGCTGCGGTGCACAGCCGCGTCTCCCCTGTCCCTCGGATCGACCTTCAACAGATGCGACACAAGTCGTCAGGAGCAAGCATGAACCACCCCTTCAGACTCAATCGGTCAGCCGTCCGCCTTGCACTTTGCGTCGGCGGTGCTGCCGTCGCGCTGGCGTCCGCCACGGCGCAGGCCGCGGTCATCAATGTCGATTTCTCGGGCAACCCGTTCTCGACCGTGCCGTTCAATATCGACGGTTTCTATCTCAATGTCGTCACCGGCGCCACTGGCACCTCGGGCGGCGCGGTTCCGGGCTACGACCTCAACCCATACTTTTCCGGTTCCGGTGGCGCCACGCCTGGCGCCCGATTCTTGTTGCCCAGCACCGGCGGCATGGTCGGCGCCGCCGGCGCGGCCACGCCATTGGCCAACAATTCGACAGTGGCTGCCGCGTCGTCATTCATCAACGGGGTCGTCAACACCAACCAGATTTCGGCGCCCACCATCAGCACCTTCGGCTTCTCGTTCCTGAACGAAGGCACCGGCTTGACCAATTACGGCTATGTGGTGGTGCAGCAGTCCGCCAACCCGGCCACCGCCGGGTCAGTGCGGGTGCTCAGATATGCCTACGACAACATGGGCCAGAGCATCACGGTGTCCCCGGTCCCCGAGCCCTCGACTGCCCTGCTGATGGTTGCAGGCTTGATCGGTGCGGGTGCGTTCGCGGTGAAGCGGCGCCAGCGCGGCGCCTGATCTGAGGCCAGCCCGCTTCGGGGGTCGATGGCGGTGCCACTGACGCCGGTAGGCTGCCCGGTCAGCGCAGGCGCTGCAGCTTTCGACCCCTTCGGCGACGGGTACCAGCAAAACCCGGCGGCCTACCTGCGCTGGTCACGTGCGCAGGAGCCGGTGTTCTGGAGCCCATTGCTCGGATATTGGGTGGTGACCCGGCACGCCAGCATCCGCGCCATCTTCAGGGACCCGCACACCTTCAGCCCGTCGATCGCGCTCGAGAAGATCACGCCCACCAGTGCCGAGGCCACCGCCGCGTTGGCGGGTTATGGCTTCGCGCTCAACCGCACGTTGGTCAACGAAGACGAGCCGGCCCACATGCCGCGGCGCCGCGCGCTGATGGCACCGTTCAGCCCCGATGCGTTGCAAGCGCACGAGCCGCTGGTGCGGCGCTTGGCCAACGAGGCCGTAGACCGCTTCATCGACAGTGGCCGCGCCGACCTGGTCGAGCAGATGCTGTGGGAAGTGCCGCTGACCGTGGCGCTGCATTTCCTGGGTGTGCCCGAAGAAGACATGCCCACGTTGCGGCGCTATTCCATCGCCCACACCGTCAACACCTGGGGCCGACCGAAGCCCGATGAGCAACTGGCGGTGGCGCATGCGGTCGGCCACTTCTGGCAGTACGCCGGGCGGGTGCTGGACAAGATGCGCACCGACCCTGCGATCCGCAATGGCCCGGGCTGGATGCCGTACTCGATCCGCCAGCAGGCGCGGCAACCGGACGTGGTCACCGATTCGTATCTGCACTCGATGATGATGGCCATCATCGTCGCCGCGCACGAGACCACGGCCCATGCCAGCGCCAATGCGATGAAGCAGCTGCTGTCGCAGCCGCAGGTGTGGCGGCAGTTGTGCGAGGACCCGGCGTTGATACCGAATGCGGTCGACGAGTGCCTGCGCCACGACGGATCGGTGGCGGCGTGGCGCCGCCTGGCCACCTCCGACGTGGTGATCGACGGGGTGTCGATTGCGGCCGGCTCCAAGCTCTTGATCGTGACCGCATCGGGCAACCACGACCCGCGTCGCTTCGAAGACCCGGACGCGCTCGACATCCGGCGCGACAACGCCACCGACCACCTGACCTTCGGCCATGGCGCGCACCAGTGCCTCGGCCGCGAGCTGGCGCGGATGGAGATGCAGGTCTTCATCCAGACTTTCGCGCGGCGCCTGCCGCACCTGCGGCTGTCCGAGCAGCCCTTCAGTTATGTACCCAACACCTCGTTCCGAGGGCCGGAGCATCTGTGGGTCGAATGGGACCCGGCGCTGAACCCCGAACGCCGGGATTCGTTGCTGCGCGGCGCCCAGACGCCGCTGCGCATCGGCGAGCCGCTGCGCCGTGCGGCGATGCGGCCGGTGGTGGTCGACCGCATCACCGAGATCGCCGATGGCGTGCGCAGTTTGAGACTGGTGGCACCGCCGGGCCAGACGCTGCCACGCTGGACCGCGGGGGGGCACATCGATGTCGAATTTGACGTCGATGCTGCCGCCGGTCTGTCGATCGGCACGCGGCCGTCGCGGTCGTACTCGTTGTGTGGCGATCCGGATGGCGAGCCCGACGCCTACCCGATCGCAGTGCTGCATGAGCCCGAAGGCCGCGGTGGGTCGCGCTGGCTGCATGAAACGTTGCGGGTCGGCGACCGCCTGGACATCCGCGGTCCGCGCAACCACTTCCGTCTGGACGAACAAGCACCAGCGTTGTTGTTGATTGCCGGGGGCATCGGCATCACGCCGATCATCTCGATGGCGCTGCGCGCGAAGACGCTCGGCATGTCCTATGCGCTCCATTACTGCGGCCGCAGCAGGCGTGCGATGGCGTTCGTCGATGCATTGAAAGCCGCACACGGGTCGCAGATGAAGTTGCATGTGGCCGACGAGGGCACGCGTGCCGATCTGCCGGCGCTGCTGGCGCAGATGCGTAGCGCCGAACCCGGCACGCACGTCTACGCCTGCGGCCCGCCGCGCATGTTGCAGGCGTTGGCAGCAGTGGCCTCGGATGTCGGTTGGCCGGCAGATGCCGTGCACACCGAACACTTCGTCTCGACCCTGACCGAGCTGGACCCATCGCTGGAACATGCGTTCGAGGTCGAACTGGCTGACACCGGCCGCACCGTGCAGGTGGCGGCCGACCAGACGCTGTTGAGTGCTTTGCGCAACGCGGGCCTGGCGATCCTCAGCGACTGCGAAGAGGGTCTGTGCGGTTCGTGCGAAGTGTCGGTGCTGCAGGGCGAAGTCGACCACCGCGACCAGGTGTTGACCACAGCCGAGCGCGCGACCGGCAGCAAGCTGATGAGCTGCTGTTCGCGGGCTCGTGGCGGCCGCCTGGTGCTGGGTTTGTAGCCGAGCTGTTACGCGCGTCTGGCGGGCGACGCGCGGTCAGCAATGGGGTTGCGGATCGTCAATCGACGCTTGATGACCTGGCCGTGTCGCATGTCCTCGGAGTAGAGGGCGCTACTTCCGCCAGCGAGGCGGCTGCCACGATCAGGCCGTCGCAGAACGACACCTCCGAAGGCCGGCGGCGCGTGACCGCCGGGGTCTGAACGAAGGCGTGTTCAGTTCATTGCGCGACGGCGACGCGGCAACCATCAGAAAGCGGAAACCGCGGCAAAGCCTATCAGCGGCCCCGCGCTGTCACAAGGAACGCACCTTCAGCCAGAGTGGCTCTTGCCGATCCCCAGATAGGTCTCGACGATGCGCCGGTCGTGCAGCAAATCTTGCGCCGCGCCGCTGAGCGAGATGCGCCCCATCTCCAGCACCAGACCGCGGTCGGCCACCTGCAGCGCGGCGCGGGCGTTCTGCTCGACCAGCAGCACCGCCACGCCGCGTGGGCGCAAAGCGGCCACCACCTGCAGCACCTCGCGCACGATCAGCGGCGCCAGGCCCAGCGACGGTTCGTCCAGCATCAAGAGCCGCGGCTTGGCCATCAACGCGCGGCCGATCGCCAGCATCTGCCGCTCGCCACCCGACAGCGTGGCGGCCAGCTGGCGCCGCCGTTCATGCAGCCGCGGAAAGATCGCATAGACCTCGTCGGCGGTGGCGGCCAGGTCGGCGTTGCCGCGCGGCCAGCCGCTGCGCCAGCGGTGAAAGCCGCCCAGCAGCAGGTTGTCCTGCACCGACAGCTCGCCGAACAGTTCGCGCTTCTCGGGCACCAGCGCCACGCCGAGGGCCACCATTGCCTCGACCGTCGGCTGCGTGACGATGCGGCCTGCCAGCCGCAGGGTGCCGGTGCTGGGCAGCAGCCCCATCGCAGCGCCCAGCAATGTGGTCTTGCCGGCGCCGTTGGGGCCGATCACGGCGACGATCTCTCCCGCCGCCACGCGCAGGTCAACGGCATGCACCGCCGGCACCGCACCGTAGGCGATGCTGAATTGCTGCAGCTCGAGCAGCGGGGGTGATGTGGTTGCTACCGGGGTCATGCCTCCGCCCCGGCCGCGACTTGCGGCGCGTCATCCTCGGCGCCCCCCAGATACGCTTCCTGTACCTTTGCGTCGGCCTGGATCGCAGCGGGCGTGCCGCGGGCAATCACCGAGCCGAAGTCCAGCACCGTGATGCGGTCGGCCAGGTCCATCACAAAGCCCATGTCGTGCTCGACCACCAGGATGCCGAGCCCTTCCGCCCGCAGTTGCCTCAACAGCGCTGCCAGGGCGGTCTTCTCCAGGTGACGCAAACCGGCCGCGGGTTCGTCCAGCAGCAGCATCGAAGGCTGCCCGGCCAGCGCGCGCGCGATCTCGACGATGCGCTGCTGGCCGAGCGACAGCGAAGCCGCTTCGGCATCGATGTGCTCGAGCAGGCCGCAGCGTTCGATCTGGATCCGGGCCGTGGCCAGCAGTGCGGCTTCTTCGGCGCGGTCCAGCCGCAGCATCGACCGCAGCCAGCCGCTCTGGACATGACGGTGCGCACCGAGCGCGACGTTCTCCAGCACGCTGCGCTGGCCCAGCAGCCGCACATGCTGGAAGGTGCGCCCCAGACCGTGGCGCGCATGGTCTCGTGCCGGGCGCCGCGTCATCTCGCGACCCAGCAGATGCACGCTGCCGTCGCTCGGGTCGTCGACACCCGAGACCATGTTGAACAGTGTGCTCTTGCCGGCGCCGTTGGGGCCGATCAGCGCATGGACTTCGCCGGCCCGCAACTCCATCGTGATGCGGTCATTGGCCAGCAGGCCGCCGAAGCGTTTGCTGACGCTGTGCGCTTGCAGCAACACCGCGCCAACCGCCGGCACTGAGGCGCGAGGCAGGCGCTGGGTCGACGTCGGCGTCGATGGCGATGGCGATGGCGATGGCGATCGAGGTGCCGATGCCGATACCGCAGGCGGCCTCACGCGCAGCCGCAGCACCCGCTGCGCAAACCAGGTGACGGCGGGCCAGAGCCCACCCGCAAAGCGTTGCAGCACCAGCAGCATCAAGAGACCGAACACCACACCTTCGAAGTTGCCCGCAGTGCCCAGCAATGCCGGCAGCACATCCTGCAGTTGTTCCTTCAGGAGCACGATGGTGGCCGCACCGACCAGCGCGCCCCACAGGTGGCCAGCGCCACCAATCACGGCCATGAACAGGTACTCGATGCCGGTGTTGAGGTTGAACGGTGTCGGGTTCACGAAACGCTGAAAGTGGGCATAGAGCCAGCCCGACAACGCCGCCAGCAGCGCCGCCAGCACGAACAGCTTCAGCCGTTGGCGACCGGTGTCGACCCCCATCGACTCGGCCATCAGCCGGCTCGACTTCAAGGCCCGGATGGCGCGGCCCTGCGCCGAGTCCAGCAAGTTGAAGAGCGCCCACAGTGAACCCAGCAGCAAGGCCCAGATCAGCGCGCCGATGGCACGCGGGTCGGCCAGCGACAGCGGGCCGATCTGCAGGTCGGGGATGCCGGTGATGCCGGTGTGGCCGTTCAGGATGTCGAGGTTGCCGAACAGGTAGTACAGCGCCAGCCCCCATGCGATCGTGCCCAGCGGCAGGTAATGGCCCGACAGCCGCACGGTGACGGCGCCCAGCAGCCCGGCCACCGCTGCCGTCACCAGCAGCCCCAACAGCAGCCCGGCCCAAGGCAGCCAGGACGATGTGGCAGCGGCCTCGCCAAGGGCGTTCTTGACCAGCGGCGAAGTGCACAGCCACGCGGTGGCATAGGCACCGATGCCGACGAAGGCCGCCTGCCCGAAAGAAGTCATGCCCCCGACGCCGGTCAGCAACACGAGCCCCACGGCCACCAGCGCGGCCAGACCGATGCCGCACAGCAGCGTGATGTCGAATTCAGGAAGCAGCCAGAAGGCGGCGGCCAGTGCGACCACGCCGGCCGCTACCAGCCACGACGGCCGCAGCCAGGACGGTCTCAGGCGCAGGCTCACTCGTCTTCCTCGACATGGCGGCTCTTCAGCGAGCGCCACCACAGCACCGGGATGATCAAGGTGAAGACGATCACCTCCTTGACGGCGCTGGCCCAGAACGACGAGAAGCTTTCCAGCTGACCCACCAGTAGCGCGCCGGCCAGCGCCAACGGATAGCTCGTCATGCCGCCGATGATCGCGGCCACGAAACCTTTGAGTCCGATCAGGAAGCCGGTGTCGTAGTAGACGGTGGTCAGCGGTGCGATCAACAAGCCAGAGACCGCCCCGATCAATGCTGCCAGCGCAAAGCTCAAGTCACCCGAGAGCCCCGTCGGAATGCCCATCAGCCGGGCGCCGATGCGGTTCATGGCAGTGGCGCGCAAGGCCTTGCCGATGATCGAGCGCTCGAAGAACAGGAACAGCACCCCCACCAGCAGCAGCGCCGTGCCCACCACCACCACCGACTGGCCCGAGACCGGCACGCTGCCGAGGTCGAATCGCAGATCCCAGAACGGCGGCGTGCGCGAGCCTTCGGCACCGAAGAACAAGAGCCCGAGTCCGACCAGCACCCCATGCAGCGCCACCGCCACGATCAACAAGGTCAGCACCGTGGCATCGGCCAACGGGCGGAAGGCGAGCCGGTAGACCAGCGGGCCCAGCGGCGTGATCAGCAGCACCGTGGTCAGCGCCTGCAGCAGCAGCGAGTCGGGCTTGACCCACAACACCATCGCCGCTGCCGCCGCCGGCAGGGCGACCGCCCACACCACCGTCGATGCCCAATCGACCAGCCGGCCTCGAATCTGCGACACCACTTCGACCGCCAGCACCAGCGCCGCCAGCGCCAGCAACAACCACAGCGTGCCGGGCGTGCGCCCGCCATGCAGCGCCGCCATCGACAGCGCGCCGAAAGCGACGAACTCGCCCTGCGGCACGAAGATCACCCGCGTGACCGAAAACACCAGCACCAGCGCCAGCGCCATCAAGCCATAGATGGCACCGTTGACGATGCCGTCCTGGCCCAGCAGCAGCGCGATCTGCAGATCCATCGTCAATCAACAGAATCGCGTCTGCGCACCGCCGGATTCAGGGCACATATTTCCAGGTGCCGTTCTTGATCTCGACCATCACCCGCGCCCGCTGATCCAGGCCCAGGTGGTCGGTGGGCGACATCGTGAAGATGCCATGCGCACCGGGCAGGTCCTTGATCTTCTCCAGCGCGTCGCGCAGCGCGCTGCGAAAGGCCGCTGTGCCCGGTTGCGCGGTCTTCAACGCCACCGGCACCGCAGCCGCCATCAACAGGCCGGCATCCCAGGCGTGAGCGCCGAAGGTCGACGCCGAGCCCTTGCCGTGCGCGCCTTCGTAGGCCGCCACATACGTGCTGGCCGACTTCTTGACCGGATTGTCGGCAGGCAACTGGTCGGCCACCAGCACCGGGCCGGACGGCAAGAAGGTGCCCTCGACATCCTTGCCACCGACGCGCAGGAAGTCGGCGTTGGCAACACCGTGCGTCTGGTAGATCTTGCCGGTGTAGCCGCGTTCTCGCAGTGTCTTCTGCGGCAGTGCGGCGGGGGTACCCGAGCCGGCGATCAGGATCGCGTCGGGGCGCGCCGACATCAGCTTCAGGGCCTGACCCGTCACCGACGTGTCGTTGCGGGCGAAGCGTTCGCTGGCCACCACGTCGAGCTTCTTCAGGGTCGCGGCCTTGCTGAACTCTTGCGACCAGCCTTCGCCATAGGCGTCGTTGAAGCCGATGAAGCCGACCGTCTTGATGCCGTTGGCCGCCATGTGGGTGGCGATCGCCAGCGACATCATGATGTCGTTCTGCGGGGTCTTGAAAACCCAGCGCTTCTTGGCGTCGACGGGCTCGACGATGCGCGCGCTGGCCGCCATCGAGATCATCGGCACCTGCGCTTCGGACACCACGTCGATCATCGCCAGCGAGTTCGGTGTGATGCTGCTTCCGAGGATGATGTCGACCTTGCTGTCGGTGATGAGCTTGCGGGTGTTGTTGACCGCAGTGGTGGTGTCGGACGCATCGTCGAGAACGATGTAGTTGACCTTCTGCCCGCCGATCGTCTTCGGCATCAATTCGATGGTGTTCTTCTCGGGGATGCCCAGCGATGCGGCAGGGCCGGTGGCCGAGACGGTCACACCGACATTGATGTCGGCCAGCGCCGGGCTGCTGAATGCAGCCAGCATGCCGAATGCGCCTGCGGCGGCCAGCGTGGCGCCGACGAAGCGGCGGCGCGGTTGGGTGATCTTGATGCGGGTCTTCATGCGCTTGTCTCCTTGGGTTGGGATCGGATCTTGCGGGAAACCGGGGTCGGTGCGGGGGTCGGCCGCCGCCGCGCGGGCGCGACGATAGCCTGAGTCCTCGGTTGCGAGGGCGGTGCGCGCAGCGCGCCCAACCCGCCGATGAACAGGTCGGCGACCAATGGCGCGATGGCTTCGTGGTCGAGCGCGCCGCCGGGCTTCATCCAGGTGAACATCCAGTTGACCATGCCGAACAGCAGCATCGTCAATGGCTTGGCCAGGTGCGTCTGATGGTCTGCGGTCTGCAGGTCGGGGCGCAGCACGGCCACCGCTGACGCAAAACCGCGCACCACGCCCCGTTCCTTGTCCAGCACCCGCGCGCGCGCGGCGGGTTCCAGAAAGCGCACGTCTTCGGTCAACACGCGGTGCGCATGCTGGGCGCCAGCATAGGCGCGCACCAGGCTCGTGAT
>JBDSMV010000173.1:0-2716 GCA_039915715.1 Rubrivivax sp.
ATGCGCGAGCTTCATCGAGCGGGAAATCAAAACCGTGATTTCGTGCAGCCCGGTGAACGATCAATGCAGCCGGTTGCGCCCGCCGCCGCCCTTCGCCGCGCCACCCTTCGCTGCGGCACCTCCGACACCTCCGACACCTCCCGCACCCCCGGCAGCCACGGCGCCCGGGGCGAGCGGATGCCGCAATTGCGCTTGCGTCGCCAGGTCCTTGCCGCTGAACCCCGCGAACAGTGCTGCCGCGCGCACCTTGATTTCCAGCAGTTCGCTGGCGCTGACCGAATACTGGCCGGTGGTGCGGTTGACATCGATCTTGAATTCGACGTCCTTGCCGCCGCTGCTCAGGGTGCCGCTGCTGAATTCGTAGTCGCTGCGCTCGATCGGCGTGCCGTGCAGCTCAGCGTCGTAGTCGGGGTACTCGACGCGGTCGATCTCACCGCTGGCCAGGTTGAGCGCACCGGTGGCGGTGATGACCTCGTCGGTCAGTTCATCGGTGATGGCGATCGGCACTTTCAGGTCCACGGCGGTCTACTCGCTGGCTGTTCTATCGCACCGATTCTGCCTGCAGGCCAAGGCCCGCCTGCGTCAGCCTCGGCTGCGCCTGCGCCGCCCCTGCGCCGCCTCAGCGAACAGGGATCGGGTTGGCGCGGTCGACCGCCACCGCGGTTACCGCGTTCTTCGGCGAGCCGTCGATCAGCTTGTCGGAATAGGTCATGTAGACCAGCGCATTGCGCTGGGTGTCGACGATGCGCACCACGCGCAGCTTCTTGAACAGGATCGACAGGCGTTCGCTGAAGACCTCTTCCTGGCGCGGCAGCGGCGCGGCGATCCGCACCGGACCGACCTGGCGGCAGGCGATCGATGCATCGGACGTGTCTTCAGCCAGGCCCAGCGCTCCGCTGATGCCACCGGTCTTGGCGCGGGAAACGAAGCAGGTCACGCCGACCACCTTGGGGTCGTCGTAGGCTTCGACGACGATCTTGTGGTCGGGTCCGATCAGTTTGAACGCGGTGTCGACTTCGCCCAACCGCTGGGCGGCTGCGGGCCAGGCCATCACCAGTGCTGCCAGACCGATGGCAGTTGCCAGGTTTGTCTTGAGTGTGTGCATCGCCGCACTGTAGTGGCGCCACGGCGCTTCGAGACCGCGCCCGGCGACATCTGCAGCAACGGCAGTTTCCCGGGACTTGACATTTGTACCAATGTTGTTACAATTACCCCATGAATACACCCCTGCTCAACACCACCCTCCATCTCCGATTGATCTCTTTGTCCGACTCCGACACCGGCTTCTCGGCCAGCGAGATCACCGGTTATTCGCCAGCCCAGGTGCGCAGCACCGCTGAGGCGCTGGTCAAGGCCGAGAAGATGGTTCGTTGCAAGGTGTCACCCCGCCGCGTGCGCTACTTCGCCAACGACAAGCTGGCCAGCGCCTACAAGGCCGCACCCGCCAGGGGGGCCGTCACCGCGCTGTCTGGCGGCCCGCGCTTCAAGGCCGGCTGGAGTGCCGACGAGCCCGCGCTGATCACCTCGCGCACCAAGATCATCAAGGCGCCGCCGCTACCGACCAACGTGTTCCGAACCAACACGTATCCGCAGATGTGACGCCGTACGGGTGAGGGATCGCCACAGGCCCGATTCACCAACCGCCGCACCGCCAACCATGGCCATGCGGCGGTTTTGCGTTCAGGCGGCCGTGCTGGTTCTCGGCGAATACCCGCGGGGGATGGCCGCCAGCAGCCGCTTCGTGTACTCCTGACGCGGTGCCGCCAGGATCTGCTGCGCGCTGGCCTGCTCCACGACTTCGCCGTCCTTCATCACCAGCACCTCGTCGCTGATGAAGCGCACCACCGCCAGGTCGTGGCTGATGAAGACATAGCTGAGGCCGAACTCGTCTTGCAGGTCACGCAGGAGGTTCAGCACCTGCGCCTGCACGCTCACGTCCAGCGCGCTGACGGCTTCGTCCAGCACCACCACTTCGGGGTTCAGGGTCAGGCAGCGCGCGATGGCCACCCGCTGGCGCTGCCCGCCGCTGAATTCATGTGGGTACTTGCCGAAGGCGCGGCCATCGAGCCCGACCTTTTCCAGCAGCGCCCGGGCTCGCTGTTCGCGTTCGGCCAGGTTGCTGCCGATGCCGTGGATCGCCATCGGCTCGACCAGCGTCTGGCCAATCGTGAAACGCGGGTTCAGGCTCGCATAGGGGTTCTGGAACACGATCTGGATGCGGCGCCGCACCGCAAGCCGCGCCTTGGCGTCCAGCGTCAACAGATTCTTGCCGTCGAAGATCACCTCGCCGGTTTCGGGCCCGCGGTTGGGCTCGTGCAGCCGCAGCAGTGCCAGCCCCATCGTCGTCTTGCCAGAGCCCGATTCGCCCACCACGCCCAGCGTGTGGCCCTTCCTCAACTGGAAGTTGACGTTCTGCACCGCCTTGAATTCGCGCCGCCCGAAGAGGCCCTGCTTGAGCCAGAAGCTCTTGCCCAGGGAGCGCACTTCCAGCACCACCGGCGCGTTCGGGTCCTTGGCCGCCGCCGGCGCATGCGCCGCGGCACCGGCTATGTGGTCGTCGATCACCATCAGCCGCGCCGGGTTGCCTTCCAGGCTCGGGCGGCAGGCCAGGAGCGCCTTGGTGTAGTCGTCCTGCGGGTTCGTGAAGATGGCGTGAGCAGGCGCCTGTTCGCGAATCTGGCCATGGCGCATCACCACCACCTGGTCGGCGATCTCG
>JBDSMV010000194.1:0-8958 GCA_039915715.1 Rubrivivax sp.
CCCAGCCACAGCGCGTGGCGGGCGCGGGTCAGTGCCACATAGAGCAGGCGCAGGTCTTCCTGCAGGCGTTCCAGGTCGGCGGCTTCGAGCGCGGCGGAGCCGGGCGAGAACAGCGGCCGGCGCGGCCGGCGGTCATCGCCATCTCCATCTCCATCGCCATCGCCATCCCCTTCCCCACCGCTCGGGCCACTGGCAGGCGCCATCACATAGCCGCGCCCCGACGCATCGGCCAGCCGCAGGCTGGTGGCGAACGGCAGGCAGACGATCGGGTACTCGAGTCCCTTGGACTTGTGCACCGTCACCACCTGCACCAGGTCGGCATCGCTTTCCAGCCGCACCAGCTTGTCTTCACCCGGCACCGCGCCGCTTGCTGCTTCTTCACACTGTTCGGCCAGCCAGCGCATCAGCGCATGTTCACCATCGAGCCGGGCACTGGCGGCCTGCAGCAGTTCCGCGAGGTGCAGCAGGTTGGTCAGGCGCCGCTCGCCACCCGGCAACGCATGCCAACGCAACGGCAGCGCCAGCCGGTGCAAGGTCTGGCGCAGCATCGCAAGCACACCCTGGCGCCGCCAGGTGGCCTGCAGCTCGGCCATCAACAGCAGGTGCTGCTCCAAAGTGCGTTCGTCGCTGGCGATCTGCTGCAGCTCCAGCAGCGACAGACCGACCATGCGGGTGGCCAGCGCTGCACGCACCCGACGGGCATCGAGCGGACCGGCGACCGCGCGCAGCCACAGCTGCAGGTCGGCGACTTCGGCTCCGGCGAACACCGAATCGCGGTCCGACAGGTAGACCGACATCACCCCGCGCAGCGCCAGCGCGCGCCGCACCGCGTTGGCCTCAATGCCGGTGCGCACCAGCACCGCGATGTCGGCCGGCTTCAGCGCGCGGTGGCCCAGGGCGGGATCATCGAAGCCGGCGCCCGGCGCATTCAGCAGGCCGACGATGTGTTCGGCGCAGCGTTCGCCATAGACCTGCTGCAACGGGCCCGCGGTGCGCAACGTGTCGTCATGGCACAGGGTCAGGGCCGGCTGCACTTGGCCATCGACAGCGAACACCTCGGATCGACCACGGGCGGCCACCGGCAGGAACGGCAGCGGATCGAAGCCGATGCCGCCGTGACGCGCTTGCGGTTCGCGGAAGGCAAAGGCGCCGTTGCCGGGCCGCTGCTCTGCGCCGCTGTACAAGTGGTTGACCACCCCGACCAACTCGGCCGTCGAGCGGTGGTTGGTGCCCAGCACCAGGTGGCGCCCGGCGGTGGCCTGGCGGGCGCGCAGGTAGCTGCGGATGTCGGCACCCCGAAAGCCGTAGATCGATTGCTTCGGGTCGCCGATCAGGAACAGAGCGGTGCTGCGGGCGTTTGCGGCGACCCGGTAGAGCCGGTCGAGGATGCGGTACTGAATCGGCGATGTGTCCTGAAATTCGTCGATCAGCGCCACCGGGTACTGCTCCAGGATGCGGTCGCGCAACGCATTGCCGCGGGGGCCGTGCAGGGCCGCGTCCAGCCGCACCAGCAGGTCGGCATAGCCATAGGTGCCGGCTTGCGCTTTGAGCGCCTGGACGCGCGCCGCCACCGCCACCGCGGCATGGCGGCGGATCGGCGGGCCCGGGTCGGGCAGCGCGTCCAGCAGCCCGCGCAGCTCGGAGAACGTCTGCAGGTGGGCGGCGATGGCGGGCGATATCTGGAGCACGGCCTTGGCGTTGCGCGCTTCGCCGATGCCGGTCGGCGTCAGGCGGTCCCAGGCGGCTTTCGTCAGGCTCGGCACCGCCATGTGCTCGTCTTCGACCCAGGCTTGCGCAGCATCCAGCCAAGGCGCCAGGAATTGCATCCGCACCTTGCCTTTGTTGAACGGGCACGGGTCCAACCGCAGCATGGCTTCGAACCATTGCCGCAGATCGCGCACCCGTTCGGCCCAACCCGCCTTGATGGTTGCCAGCGCGGCGCTGCGTTGCTGCAGCAGGTCGGCGCAGACTGCAGCCAGCGTGGCGGTGCCGGGCGCATCGAACGCATCGGCATGCGGCGCCAGTGCCCGCGCATCGGCGGTCAGGCGCTCGATCGTGGGCCATACGGTCAGCACCAGCGCCAGCGCGTCGGCCGACAACGGCAGCACCTGCTGGCGCCAGTGGTCGCGCGCGGCTTCGGCGGTGATGGCCGATTCGTCGGGCTGCAGTGCTTCGTCGAACAGGGAGCCACTGTCGAAGGCGTGTTCGCGCAGCATGCGCTGGCACCAGGCGTCGATGGTGTGCACGGCGGCTTCGTCCATCGCATCAGCCGCCAGCGCGGCACGCCAGGCGGACGCTTCGCGCACGGTGCCTGGCGGCCATTCGGCCAGCAGTCCGTGCAGCACCGTGTCGTCGGCATCCGGTGGGCGCTCGCCGCGCAGGCACGCGGCCGCTTGCGAAAGGCGCTCGCGGATGCGCCCGGAAAGCTCACGCGTGGCCGCCCGGGTGAAGGTCATCACCAGAATCTGCGATGGCGGCAGCGGGCGGTCGAAGGCCGTCGCCCCAGTGCCGCTGGCTTCGCTGTCGTCCTCACCTTCGCGCCGCCCATGTCCCAGCACCAGCCGCAGCACCAGCGCGGCCAGGGTCCAGGTTTTGCCGGTGCCTGCGCTCGCTTCGACGAGCCGGCTTCCCCACAGCGGCACGGTCAACACGTCCAGCGGTTGCGGGGGCTCAGCCATCGATCGATCCGCTGACGACGGCGTCATGGGCCAAGGTGCGCACCGATGTCTTTGCCCACGCGTGCAAAGGGCCGTACAAGCGCCGCGCCAGGGTCTCGAAGTCCGGATCGAGGTCCGGGTTCTGCAGCGCGTCCAGTGTCGGAAACAGCCGCGCCAGGCAAGGCTCAGCGCCCTCACCCCGACTTTGCCTGCCCCCCTCGTAGACCGTGCAGACGGCGGCCGGCGACCGATCGTCCAACCACTCGAACGCGGTTTGCGGCGCCACTGGCAACGGGCTCTGCATGCCGGTTCGCCACAGCGCCAGCAGGCCGCGCAGTTGCTCACTTGCCGTCTCGTCGTCCGGAGCTTGCAAGCAGAGCGTGCAGTCGACGCCGATCAGGTAACCAAGGGCCGGATCGCCGTTGCTCGCATCCAGCAACAGCCGCACCCAGGCATCGAGCAGCCGCCACACCTGCAGTCTCGGCTTGGCGCCGGCCGCGGTCTTGTAGAACTGCGACGCCACGGTCGCGACCCACACCGGCGCGCCGCCGCCAGCGGCCACCCGCAGTTGTTGCGAAGCGCCTTGCAAGCGCAAGCCGTCGTCCTCGAAGGTTCGCAGCGGTGGTTCCAGAGCAGTTGGAAACCGCAGGTGCAGTGCCGCCCGCGCGGCCCACATCGGCGCCACCGCCTGTTGCAGTTCGGCTTCCATCCGAACACCGGGTTCACCCAGCGGCAACAGTCCCTGGCGGCGCACGCTGGCGATGCGCTGCGGCAACGATTCCGGCCCAGCCGCTTCGACCAGTGCCGAACGAACCCCGTGCCGTTCGAGCCCGGCCAGTCCGAACGGTTCGTCGACCGCTTCGACATCGATCTCGTCGAACACCACATCGAGCCGCTGTCTAAAGTAAGCCCGGACCGGATTGCGCAGGAAGCGCACCAGCTGCTGGCGATCGAGCGTGGCAGAGGCCGCCTCAGCCGTGGGAATCGCCTCGATTTCGTCGGAAAAGTCAGCGTGCGGCCCGACACCGGGCCGCACATGCAGTGCGCGCCATTCACTGGCCCAGGTGTCGAGCGCGCCTTCGCCAGGCGCTTCGACGCCTGCCGCTTCAAAGTACCGCCGGCTGAACGGCTGCAGCGGATGCTCGGTGCTCAGTTGATGCAACAGCTTGCGATCGGTTGACGCACCCTGCCACCCGGCGGCCAGGTAGTCCCGCAACTGTGACACCAGCACCGAAGGGCGCTGCTCGCTGTGGTCGCGCACGCTGCGGCCGGCCCAGCTGACGAGCAGGGTGCGGCGCGCCGACAAGAGTGCTTCGAGCATCAGGTAGCGGTCGTCGTCGCGCCGTGAGCGGTCCCCGGGGCGTGTCTGCCCCGCCAGCGCCATCAGGTCGAAGTCGTTGCGCACCGCAGGGCGTGGGTAGTCGGTGTCGTTCATGCCCAGCAGGCACACCACTTCGAATGGCACCGCGCGCAGCGGCAGCAAGGTGCAGAAGGTGACACCACCGGCCAGAAAGCGGCCGCTGCTGCGGGTCGTCTCGACCCCGCCGAGCCAGGCTTCACGCAGCACATCCAGCGCCACCGGTTCGTCGAAGCCGGCATCGTCGCAGGCTTCGAGCCAGTCGGCCAATGAGGTCTGCAAGGCCGCCAACGTGAGCCGCTCGGCCGCCTCGGACGGCTGCACGCAGGCGTCGAGCAAGTGGCGGCAGCGTTCGGCCCACTGCTGCGGCGTGGCGGCGCTGCCGGCCCGTTGCCACCAGCCGTCGAGGGTGTCGATCAGGTCCGCCAAACCGCCCAGCAACGCCGCCTGCAAACCGCCGACTTCGGCCAGCGGCTCGATCTCGCCGAAGGCCTCGCCCGCGCCGTTCGCAAAGCCCAGCAGCATGCGCCGCAAGCCGAAGCTGAAGCTGTTGAGTTCACCGCAGACGCCGAGCCCCAGCGCGGCGCGCTGTTCGGCATGCAGGCCCCAACGCACACCGGCATCGACTGCCCAGCGGCGCAATTGCGGCAGGTCTTCGGCCTGCAGGCCGAAGCGGGTGGCGATGGCCGGCACATCCAGCAGATCGAACACCGCGCCGATCTGCACCCGCTGCGAGCGGATGCGCAGCAGCCATTCCAGCGCCTGCAGCAGCGGGCTGCTGTCGCGGCGCTGCAGGTCGGCGATCTCGAACGGAATGAAGCGCGGATCGTGGCGCGGCAGCGCGCCGAAGACGGCGCGGATGGCGGGAGCGAAGGATTCGATGTCGGGCACCATCACGACGATGTCGCGCGGCTGAAGGTCGGCTTGATTCGCACGGCGCTCGGCCAGCAGGTCCAGCAGCCGGTCGTGCAGGATCTCGACTTCGCGCAACGCGCCGTGGGCCACGTGGAAGACGATCGAGCGGTCATCCGCGCGCACCGTGCGCGCGGGGTGCTCGGCCAGCGGCAGCAGGTCACGGATGGCGGCCTGCACCTGTTGCAGCAAGGTTTCGCCGTCGCCGTCGTCGTACCAGTCGACGCGCGACAACCCGCTGCCCAATGCCGCCGCGGCTTGGTCTTCGAGCCGGTCCAGCTGGCGCATGAAATCGCGACCCTGGCGGCCCCAGGCGGCCAGCAGCGGGTGGGCGTGGGCATGCATCGCCGACAGCGGCAGTTGCGACAGCGGCGTCGGCGCGCCGGGCCGCGGTTGCAGCCGCTGACGCGGTGCCCGCAGCAGTTCGCGGCCTTCGATGATGTCGGCCCAATGGAAGCGGCACGGGTTCGGAACGGCCAGCAGCACCTGGCTGTGCGCGGCGATCGCGGTCAGCGCCTGCAGCGTCGTGCCCGGCACATGCGCGGTGCCGAACAGCACCACCCGGCGTGGCAAGGCGCCCGGCGGCGGCCCACCACCGGCCAGCGCAGCGATGAAGTCACCGTGGACCTGGGGCCGGATGGTGGCGCGGGCGCGGTCGGTGAGGCCGGCCAGCAACGCGCGCCACAGCATCGGTTGCCAGCGTTGTTCGTCCGGCACGGCGGGTGCGATCTCGATGCGGTGCCGCAGTGGTGACGGCAGCGTGTCGTTGCCGCTGGCCCAGGCATCGAGCCAGTCGGCGCGGTAGACCTGATACTGGTCGAACAGATCGGCCAGGCGCGTGGCCAATTGCAGGCGCCGCTCGGGGTCGGCGTCGTGCTGCAGGAACACGCTGATCGGCTCGAAGCCGGGCTGGCCGCGCAATTGCGGCAGCAGCCGCATCAGGCGCCAGGTCAGCGGCTGCGGGTCCAGCGGCGACCGCGCCGGCAATGCTGCGGCGCTCGACGCGCCCGCCAGCACGCGCCGGTAGCTGCGCCACAGGAAGCGCGCCGGCAGCTCGACCCGCGTGGCTGCACAGATGCCGCTGTGCTGCGCCAATGCCATCTTGAGCCACTCGGCGGCGCCGTTGCTCTGCACCAGCAAGACCTCGGTTTCCAACGGCTGCAGCGGGTGGCGCGCGAGGAAGGCGACCACCGCGTCGCGCAGCAATTCGAGCCGGTTGCCATGCAGCACCACCAGCCCGGGCTTGATGCTGTCGTCGGGCGCTGCCCGGCCCCGGGCGGATTCGCGGTCGCCGTTCACGCGGGCGCAACCGGCGCAGCGTCGTACCGGTCGGCTGCCGCCCGCAACCGCTGGCGCAGCGCCTGCACCAGTTCCGGCGGCTCCAGCACCCGCACTTGCTCGCCTTGGCGCAGCACATCCATCAACAGTTCGTTGTCGTCGACATAGGGCAGGCGCAATTCAAAGGCGCCGTCCGACAGCAGCCGGCCTTGTTGCTCGGGATGCCATTCCTCGCGGCTGGCCCATTGCGCGGCCTGCGCGTCGAACAACAGCACCGCCATGCGGCGCGTGCCGTGGGCATAGATCCCGTAGCCGGCGTCCATCTCGGCCTGCACCCGCTCCATCTCGATCTCCAGCGCCGGACTGTCCAACACCGTGGCTTGCTCGACGGCGTCGAGCGCAAAGCGCCGCAGGCCGTCGACCCGGTGGCACCACGCGTCCAGGTACCAGGTGTTGCGGTAGTGCACGAGCCGCTGCGGCGACACGCAGCGTTCACCGGTTTCGCGCCGCGCCCGGGTCAGGTAGCGCATCTGCAACTGGCGCCGCGACAGCAGCGCGGCGCTGACGCGTTCGAAGAAGCGGCTTTGCACCGGGCGGCGCAGTGCGCTCACCACTTTGACGCGCTTCATCAAGCGGTCGGCTGCGGCATCGCCTTCGCCACTGCCCAGCAGGTGGTGGATGCGGTCCAGCAGCGGCTGCAGATGGCGGCTCAGCAAGCCGTCGCTGTCGAGGCCGGCCAGCAACTGCTGCGCCATCAAGAGCGAGTAGAGCTCGGCTTCGTCGAACCACAGACCCGGCAGTTCGTGGCGTTGGCTGGAACGGCCCTGCAGCGTTTCCGGTGCGAAGCGGTAGCCGTTGCTGTCGCGGTCGTATTCGATCGGCGCACCCAGGCGGCTGCGCAGGTAGTCCAAATCGCGCTTCAAGGTCGCACGCGAGACTTCCAGCTCGTCCAGCAACTCGGCGAAGCTGACGCTGCCGCGGGCGCGGATCAGCGTTTCGATGCGGTACAGGCGCGCGGTGTTGTTGGCCATCTGCCGCGGGGTCTGCGCCTCAGGACAGGCCGACGGTGCGCCCTTCGGCGTCGAGGTCGATGCGTTCCGACGCCGGCACGCGCGGCAGCCCCGGCATCGTCATCAGGTCGCCGCACACCATCACGACGAACTCGGCACCGGCTGCCAGCCGCACCTCGCGCACCGTCACCGTGTGGCCGCTGGGTGCGCCGAGCAGCTTGGGGTCGGTGGAAAAGCTGGTTTGCGTTTTGGCCACGCACACCGGCAGGTGGCCGTGGCCGGCGGCCTGCAGGCCGTCGATCTGGGCGCGCACGGTTGGACTGGCGTCGATGCCGGCCGCGCCGTAGATGCGGGTCGCGACCAGGCGCAGCTTCCCCCACAGCGTGTCGCGATCGTCGTAAGTGAAGCGCAGTGTCGACGGCTGCTCGCAGGCATCGACCACCGCGCGCGCCAGGTCGACCGCACCACGCCCGCCCTCGGCCCAGTGGCGCGCGGTGTGCACCGGCACGCCACCCTTTCCACCGATGCGTTCGCGCAGCAGCGCGTGCTCGGCTTCGGTGTCGCTCGCGAAGTGGTTGATGGCCACCACGCACGGCAGACCCCAGACCTCGCGCAGGTTGTGCAAGTGGCGGTCCAGGTTCGACAGGCCGCGGCCCAGCGCGTCCAGGTCTTCGGTGCCGAGTGCATCGAGCGCGGTGCCGCCGTGGTACTTCAGCGCCCGGATCGTCGCCACCAGCACCGCAGCCTTCGGGGCCAGCCCGGTCTTCCTGCACTTGATATCGATGAACTTCTCGGCGCCCAGGTCGGCTCCGAAGCCGGCCTCGGTCACCACGTAGTCGCCCAGCTTCAGCGCGGTGCGGGTCGCGATCACGCTGTTGCAGCCATGGGCGATGTTGGCGAACGGCCCACCGTGCAGCAGCGCCGGCGTGTGCTCCAGGGTCTGCACCAGGTTTGGCGCCAGCGCATCCTTCAGCAGCACCGCCATCGCGCCATGCACCTTCAGGTCGGCCGCGCACACCGGTTTGCGGCTGCGGGTCTCAGCCACCACGATGCGGCCCAACCGCGCCTTCAAGTCCTGCAGCGACGCGGACAGGCACAGGATCGCCATCACCTCGGACGCCACCACGATGTCGAAGCCGTCCTGGCGCACGAAGCCGTTCAACGGCCCGCCCAGGCCGACCGTGATCTGGCGCAAGGCGCGGTCGTTCATGTCGACCACGCGCTTCCAGGTGATGCGCCGGGTGTCGATGTCGAGCGCGTTGCCCCAGTGGATGTGGTTGTCGAGCACCGCCGCCAGCAGGTTGTGCGCCAGGGCGATGGCCGAGAAGTCGCCGGTGAAATGCAGGTTGATGTCTTCCATCGGCACCACTTGCGCATACCCGCCACCAGCGGCACCGCCCTTCAGGCCGAACACCGGCCCCAGCGAGGGTTCCCGCAGCGCGATCACGCTCTTCTTGCCGATCTGCGACAGCGCATCGCCGAGGCCGACGGTGGTGGTGGTCTTGCCTTCGCCGGGCGGCGTGGGGCTGATGGCGGTCACCAGCACCAGCCTGCCGTCGGGCCGGTCGGCCAACGTGTCGATGAAGGGCAGCGACAGCTTGGCCTTGTGATGGCCATACGGCTGCAGATGCTGCTCGTCGATGCCGAGCCGGTCTCGTGCCAGGTCGGTGATGCGCATCGGTCGTGCCTGGCTGGCGATCTGAATGTCGGTCAACGGCGGGGGTGGGGGCACGTTGCGGCTCCG
>JBDSMV010000208.1:0-6201 GCA_039915715.1 Rubrivivax sp.
TGCCCGCCTCGGCGATGCCCAGGTGCTGCGCCTGGAAGCGGTGGCCGACCACCGTCCGGAACACGCCAGCCGCAGCGTGCCGGCCACCGGAGCGCCGGTGGCGGTGTCTGCGATGCCGATGCCGATGTCGATGCCGGGGGCAGTGGCAGCCCTGCAGACCTTGCCGCTGCACCGCCCGGTGTGGCTGCTGCCCGAACCGTTGCCACTGGCCGAACGTCAGATGCTGCCGCTGCTGAACGGCCAACCGCTGCAACCGGTCAGCGGCCCCGAACGCATCGAATCCGGCTGGTGGGACGGCCCGCCCGCGGTGCGCGACTATTTCATCGTTCAGGACGCCGATGGGGCGTTGCTGTGGATCTACCGCAACCGGTTGCCCGACGCGCCATCGGCCGGCGAGCCGACATGGTTTTTGCAGGGGCGGTTCGGTTGATCGACTTTCATGCAGCCGTTGCAGACCGGGGCGTGGGGTGCCCGTGCGATAGTGGCGCCATGCCGTCTGTTCAGCACCCGCCGACCTCCGGCAATCCATCCGACCCCCGGCTCATCCCCGACGAATTCAAGCCGATCTCACCCCGCCGCCGGTTGCTGATCGTGGTGCTGGCACTTGCAACCGCAGGCACGGTGATGTACTCGGTGCTGGAACGTCCCGGCCTGCACCTGACGCGTCAGGTCACCATCGGCCCCGACGGGCGCTCGATGCCCGTCGCGCGTTCCGACGAGCCACCCCGCTGCAGCACAGCGCAGCAGACCGACTGCGTCGGCGGCGAGGCTCGGGTGATCATGGTGGCACCGGTGTCGGGCGCCGGGTCCGCTGCGGCGGGGGCTTCCACTGCGCGGTGACTGGCCGACCCGTCACGGCCCTTCAGCCGCGTCGCGCCAGATCGATGGCGTAGCGCCACACCACGTTGCGCCCGTGCACGGCACGGTCGTCGAAGCTGCCCACCAGCCGCCCGCTATTGCCCGTGATGACCTTCTGCGATGCGATGTTGTCCGGGTCGGTGGTGATCTCCACCCGCGGCAGGCCCATCTCTCGCGCCACGCCGAGCATCAGCGCCAGTGCTTGGGTGCCGTGGCCGCGGCGTTGCCACCACGGCACCACCGTGTAGCCGATGTGCCCCAGCACATGCGGTGGCAGCGGCGCGTGGCCGGCCATCCAGCGCAGGCTGATGCTGCCGATGAAACGACTTTCGTGGTGCGGGTCGAGTGGGTCGACAGGGTCGATCGAATCGTCTGATCCGCCGCCGGCCAGGTCGCCGTCATCGGCCCACATCCAGCGCCGCAGCCCCGGGATGCGTGGGCGCTGGCTGCCGTCGGGCATCGTCACCGGCGGGCCTTTGGCTTCGGGGTCGTGCATCAACGCCAGAAAACCTTCGGCATCGCTGTCGATCTGCTGCAACTCTTCAGCAGCCGCTTCGGGCCGCATCGTGTTTGGCGACCAGCCGCGACGCAGGGCCGCCGCATAGGCCGGCATGTGCACGCGGGCCGGGCGAACGAGTTGCATCGGTCGCCGCCCGCCTCGGCTTCAGGGCACCGCGTAGTAGTTCGCCGGCACCCACTCAAAGCCCTGGCCATCCTTGCCGGGCTTGATCTGGCCCAGCCCCGGGAACTGCACATGCGTCAGCGCCACGAAGTAACCGCGGTTGGCGGCATCCGTGAACAGGGTCTGCCGTTCCGATGCCGCGCGGCGCGGGTCGCTGTCGAAAGCGATCGTCACCGCCGGCACCGCGAACTGCACCGCCGCCGCATGCACGATGTCGCCCCACACCACCAGCTTGTGTCCGTCGCTCTCGATCGAGTAGAGGGTGTGGCCGGTGGTGTGACCCGGTGCCGCCATCGCCTTGATGCCCGGCACCAGCTCCTTCTCGCCTTCGAACGGAACGAACTTGCCAGCCTCGATGTAGGGCTTGATCGACGCCAGCGCGCCTTCGAAGAAAGCCTTGTCTTCGGCCTTGGCATTGCCCATGCGCTCGGCGCTGAGCCAGTACGACGCTTCGTTGGCGTCGGCCCGCACGACCGCGTTCGGATAGGCGCGTTTGCCGCCGATCACGAGCCCGCCCACGTGGTCGGGGTGCATGTGCGTGACCCAGACCTCGTCGACCTGTTCCGGTGTGTAGCCCGACAACTTCAGGTTCGTTACCAAGTTGCCGAGCGTGGGGCCGAAGAGGCCCGCCGCGCCGGCATCGATCAGGATCAGCCGTGAACCCGTGTTGACCAGGTAGGCATTGACCGAAGTCTCGACCGGCGGGCGCCGGTACGAACGCGCCAGAAGGGCACGGATCTGCTCGACCTTGACCCCGCTCAGCAGCTTCTCCATCGGCAACTCGACGGTGCCGTCGGACAACGCCGTGACCTCGATGTTGCCGACCATCATCCGATACCAGCCCGGAGACTGCACCCTTTGCATCGGCGCCTCGGCGCCGGCCCACATTGGCAGGGCGAGCAGGGCGGCCGCACAGGTGCTGGCGAAAAGGGTTCTGAGGTTGCGCATCCGGGGGTGTCCTTGTCGGGGGTTCGGGTGAAATTCGGAAAACGGGGGCGGCCGCTCGCGCTAACTCAGCACACGCAGCAGCCACTGTTGAAGGGCCTGCACCTCTTCGGCACAGACGGCATGTTCCATCGGGTAGTCGTGCCATTCGACAGGCTGACCGAGCCCTTGCAAAAGGTCGCGCGCAGCCACGCCGCGCGCCAGCGGCACCACGTTGTCGTTGCGGCCGTGGGCCAGGAAGACCGGCGTCAGCGCGCTGCCCTCGTGGCGCTCGGCCACGGTGGTGGCCGCCAGCGGCACATAGCCGGACATCCCGACCAGCCCGGCCAGGCGCTGCGGATACCGCAGGCCCGCGCCCAGCGACACCGCACAGCCCTGCGAGAACCCGGCCAGCACGATGCGCGCGGCCGGCACACCGCGCGCCACCTCGGCGTCCAACAGTTGCTGCACATCGGCGATCGACTCGCGCAGGCCGGCTTCGTCCTCGCGCTTGACCAAGTCGGCACCCAGGATGTCGTACCAGGCCCGCATCCGATAGCCGCCGTTGATGGTCACGGCGCGCTGCGGTGCGCGGGGAAAGACCCAGCGCACCGGACCGATCGACGACAGGTCGAGCTGGTCGGCAAACGGCAGGAAGTCGGTGCCGTCGGCGCCCAGGCCGTGCAGCACGATGATCGTGGCTGCGGGCCTGCCGACGGGGTTGAGGTCGATGGTCTGGAGTGGCATCGGGTGGTCGATGGCGTCAGTAGTTCAGGCCCATCGCGCCGCGCACTTCCTTCATCGTCTGGCGGGCCACCGTGCGCGCGCGCTCGGTGCCCATCTCGACGATCCAGTGCACCTGCTTGGGGTTGCTCAGATAGGACTCGGCACGTTCGCGCCACGGTGCCTGTTCGGCCACGATGGCGTCGATCACCGGCTGCTTGCAGTCCAGGCAGCCGATGCCGGCGGTGGTGCAGCCCTTGACGACCCAGTCCTGCGTGGCCGCGTCGCTGTATACCTTGTGGAACTGCCACACCGGGCACTTTTGCGGGTCACCGGGGTCGGTGCGGCGCACGCGGGCCGGGTCGGTGACCATGCCGCGGATCTTCTTCGTGACGGCTTCGGGGTCGTCGCGCATCAGCACCGCGTTGCCATAGCTCTTGCTCATCTTGGCGCCGTCCAGTCCCGGCAGCTTGGTAACTTCGGTGTGCAGCGCCTGCGGCTCGGTGAGGATGCTCTTGCCGCTGCCTTTCAGATGACCCAGCAGGAGTTCGCTGTCGGACTCGGTCCACTCCGCCACGTTGGCTGCAGCCTTGCGCACCATGCCTTCGCCCTTGGCCAGCGCTTCGGCGCTGCCGGTCTCACCAAAGGCCTTGCGCTGCTTCTCGAAATACCGCGCGTCGTCCTTGGGCATCTTGGCGAGTGCCTCGGCGGTGCGGGCTTCGAAGCCGGACCCGCGCCCGTACAGGTTGTTGAAACGGCGCGCCACTTCGCGAGTCAATTCGACATGCGACGACTGGTCCTCACCGACCGGCACATAGGCCGCTTTGTAGATCAGGATGTCGGCGGCCTGCAGCAACGGGTAGCCGAGAAACCCATAGGTGGCCAGGTCGCGGTCCTTGAGCTTCTCGATCTGGTCCTTGTAGGTCGGCACCCGTTCCAGCCAACCCAGCGGCGTGCCCATCGCCAGCAGGGTGAAGAGCTCGGCGTGTTCGGGCAGGCGGCTCTGGATGAAGAGGGTGCTGCGCTCGGGGTCCAGCCCGGCAGCGATCCAGTCGATCACCATGTCGTAGACATAGCGCTCCATCACCTCGGGTTCTTCGTAGTGCGTGGTCAGCGCATGCCAGTCGGCGACGAAGAAGAAGCACTCGTGCTGGTCCTGCAGCCGCACCCAGTTCTTCAGCGCCCCGTGGTAATGGCCCAGGTGCAGGGCGCCGGTGGGGCGCATGCCTGACAAGACGCGCGAACGAACTGAAGGCGAGGCGGGCGTTGAAGACGGTGGCATGGAAAGCGGGGGGCTGGCACGGCAGGCATTGTCTCAGGTCGACCGCTGCGCGGCGCCGGCCGCCGTGTTGATCCGCATGCCGACCCGCATGCCGACCCGGATGTCAAGCAACATCTCGACCAAGGCAACCCGTCGCTACACTGCCGCGCCCATGAAACGCATCGTGATCCTGATCTCCGGCCGCGGCTCCAACATGGAAGCCGTTGTGCAACGTTGCGCACAGGAAGGCTGGCCGGCGCAGGTGGTGGCGGTGCTGTCGAACCGTGCCGATGCCGCGGGACTGCGGTTCGCCGCGCAGCAGGGCATTGCCACTGCGGAGGTCGACCACCGGGCCCATGCCGAGCGTGACGCTTTCGATGCCGAATTGGCACGGCAGGTCGAGGCTTTCGAGCCCGATCTGCTGGTGCTGGCCGGTTTCATGCGCATCCTGGGCCCAGCCTTCGTGCAGCGCTTCGAGGGCCGCATGCTGAACATCCACCCGTCGCTGCTGCCCGCCTTCCCGGGCCTGCACACCCACCGCCGGGCGCTGGCGGCCGGTTGCAAGGTGGCGGGTGCCACTGTTCATGTCGTGACAGCCGCGCTGGACCACGGGCCGATCGTGATGCAGGCGGCGGTGCCGGTGCTGCCGGGCGATGATGAAGCCGCGCTGGCCGCCCGCGTGTTGGCTGCCGAGCACCGCATCTTGCCGTTGTCGGTGCGCTGGTTCGTCGAAGGCCAGTTGCGGGTCCAAGGCGGTTGCGTGCGCCACAGCGGTGGTGCGTCGCAGGTGCTGATCTGATGTCTCCATCAACTTTTCCAATCGACTGACTTTCTGGACTGCCTCCCATGCATCCCGCCGCCCTGCTGGACCTGAGCACCGCACTGCTGCGTGCGGTGCTGGCCTTCGACAAGCCGGCCGACATGGTGCTGACGGGCTTTTTCAAGGCCCACCGCGACCTTGGCTCGCGCGAGCGCCAGGCCCTGGCCGAAACCGCGGTGGCGGTGCTGCGGCGCCGGCTGCTGTATGCGCACTTGGCGCAGAGCGGCCACGGTCCGTTGGAGCGCCGCCTGTCGATGCTGGCCTGGCAAGGCAACGAGGCCTTCCTGAAAGCCGCGCTGACGGTCGACGAGCAAGCCTGGGTGGCGCAGGTGCGGGCCATCGACTTGGCGACGCTGCCCGAGAAACTGCGCCACAACTTGCCGGACTGGATCGCCGCTGCGCTGAAAGAGCAGTTGGGCGACCGGTTCTGGGAGTTGGTCGATGCGCTGGACGCACCGGCACCGCTGGACCTGCGCGCCAACGCGCTCAAGGCCAAGCGCGAAGACGTGCAACAGGAACTGGCCGCTGCCGGCGTTGAAGCCATCCTCACGCCCCATGCGCCGCTGGGTCTGCGCATCGAAGGCCGACCGTCGCTGAGCAAGCTCGACCTGTACACGCAAGGTCGGGTCGAGGTGCAGGATGAAGGCAGCCAGCTGCTGGCTGCGATCACCGACGCCAGACGCGGCGAGATGGTGGTGGATTTTTGCGCCGGTGCTGGCGGCAAGACGCTGGCGCTGGGTGCAGCGATGCGCAACACCGGGCGGCTCTATGCGTTTGACACCTCGGGTCATCGGCTTGACGCGCTGAAGCCGCGGCTGGCGCGCAGTGGCCTGTCGAACGTGCACCCGGCGCAGATCGCCCACGAGCGCGACGACCGCATCAAGCGCCTGGCGGGCAAGATCGACCGCGTGCTGGTCGATGCGCCTTGCTCGG
>JBDSMV010000209.1:0-2573 GCA_039915715.1 Rubrivivax sp.
GCGGCGTTCGAAGACCTCGGCAGTGGACAGTCCGAAGATGGTGATGTTGTCGTCGCCGACCTGCTGACGGATCTCGATGTTGGCGCCGTCATCGGTGCCGATCGTCAGCGCGCCGTTCAGCGCCAGCTTCATGTTGCCGGTGCCCGAGGCTTCGGTACCGGCGGTGGAGATCTGCTCCGACAGGTCGGCCGCCGGCATCAGCACCTCAGCGACAGAGACGCCGTAGTTCGGCACGAACACCAGCTTCAGCAAACCGTTGAGACGCGCGTCGTGGTTGATGATCTGGCCCACGTCGTGAATCAGTCGGATCACACTCTTGGCGGCCACGTAGCTGCTGGCGGCTTTGCCGGCGAAGATGACGGTGCGCGGCACCCAGTCACCACGCGCCACGCCTTCGGGGTCGGCCAGCATCGCCTGGTAGCGCGCCACCACCTGCAGCAGGTTCAGCAGCTGGCGCTTGTATTCGTGGATGCGCTTGACCTGCACGTCGAAGAGGCTGGTCGGGTCGACCACGATGCCGGTCGTAGCCGCGATGTGCGCCGCCAGCCGCAGCTTGTTGGTGTGTTTGACGGCACGAAAGGCTTCACGAAAGGTGGCGCTGCTGGCGCACTCGCCCAATCGGTCGAGCTGTTGCAGGTCGAGCCGCCAGCCTTCGCCGATGCTGCGGTCGATCAGCGTTGCCAATCCCGGATTGGCCTGTGCCAACCAGCGCCGCGGCGTGACGCCATTGGTCATGTTGGTGAAGCGCCCGGGCCACAGGCTGGCGAAGTCGGCAAAGATGGTCTGCACCAGCAGTTCTGAATGCAGCGCCGAAACTCCATTGACCTTGTGGCTGCCGACGATCGACAGGTGCGCCATCCGAACCCGCCGCTCGCTGCCTTGGCCACTGCCCTCGTCGATCAGCGACAGACGCCGCAGGAACCCGTTGTCGCCAGGCCGGTGGGTTGCCGCTGTGGCCAGGAACTCGGTATTGATGCGGTAGATGATTTGCAGGTGCCGTGGCAACACCTGCTGCATCAACGCCACCGGCCAGGTTTCCAGCGCCTCGGGCATCAGCGTGTGGTTGGTGTAGCTGAAGACCCGCGTGGTGATCGACCAGGCTTCGCGCCAGGCCATGCCGTGTTCGTCCTGCAGCAGGCGCATCAACTCGGCCACGCCGATGGCGGGGTGCGTGTCGTTGAGGTGGATCGCCACCTTGTGGTGCAGCGTCTCGAGCGTGCCGTTCTCCTCCAGGTGGCGCGCCAGGATGTCCTGGATCGACGCACTGGTGAAGAAATACTCCTGGCGCAGCCGCAACTCGCGGCCGGCAGGGGTGCTGTCGTTCGGGTACAGCACCCAAGAGATGTTCTCGTACAGGTTCTTGAATTCAGCAGCGCGGGCATAGTCGCCGCTGTTGAAAGCCTGCAGGTCGATCTGCGACGGCGCAGCCGCTTTCCACAAGCGCAAGGTCGTCACGCGTTCGGTGCCGTGGCCCGGGATCACCATGTCGTAGGCCTTGGCGTTGACCTCGCCGGCAGGGTGCCAGCGCGCGGCGTCTCCGGCTTCGCCCGTGCCTTCGACCGTGCCGCCGAAGCGCACCGGGTAGTGCACCCCGATGCGCGGAAACTCCCACGGGCTGCCGTCCTCGATCCACGGATCGGGGTACTCGACCTGGCGGCCCTGCTGGATGCTCTGTTTGAACATGCCGAATTCGTAGCGGATGCCGTAGCCGAAGGACGGCAGTTCCAGCGTGGCCATCGAATCCAGAAAGCAGGCCGCCAGCCGGCCCAGACCGCCATTGCCCAACGCCGCGTCGGCTTCGGTTGCGGCCACTTCTTCCAATGTGCTGGCGTGGGCGCGTGCCGCCTCGGCCATCGGGCCCTGCAGCTCCAGCGCAGCCAACGCGTTGGTCAGGGTGCGCCCGATCAGGAACTCCATCGACAGGTAGTAGACCCGCCGTGCACTGGCGGCCCGGTCGGCGCTGTCGCCTCGGACCCAGCGCCGTGACAAGCGTTCTCGTGCGACTTCGGCAACCGCCAGCAACAACTCGGCCGGCTCTGCCGACGCGGGCTCGACACCGACGGTGCTCAGCAAGCGGTGATCGATGGCCTGCGTGGGGTGGGGCAGCGGGCCGCTGCCAGCGGGCTTAGCGGTCATGACTTCAGAGTCGAGCGTTGTGGAATGCGGCATCGGAGGCGTTCAGGCGCACCGCGCGGGCTTCGCAGCCTATCGGTGGCAGGATGGGGGGGACGGAAGAACGGCAGCTGAAAGTTCCGCGGCAGTAGATGCTGAAGGTTAACGGCAAAGGTCGAAAGGTCATTGCCATCGCCGGTGTGCAAAGCGAGCCAAATTTCGCTGTTGATGCTCTGCAATGATCTACAGCTTGCGCCAACCGTCGCGGGGTCTTCGGCGGAAATGCAGCCCGTTTGCCGCCTGTTTGTCGCCTGTTTGCGATCCTGCAAGGCACCGACCCGATCAACCGACCTATGCTCCACACCGCGATGAGAGCCGAGCGATGACCACTCCCCACAGCATCAGCGGAACCGAATTGCCGCGCCATGCGATTGCGCTGGTGCTGGCCGGCGGCCGTGGCA
>JBDSMV010000238.1:0-2927 GCA_039915715.1 Rubrivivax sp.
AGATTTCAAAGATGACGTTGCTGAGCTTGCCCAGTTTGTCGCGCCTGCTGAAGACGCTGGAGGCACGCGGTGTCGTCCGGCGTGCCGCGCATGACGAGGACTTGCGCTCGGCTCGGTTGGCGCTGACGCCGCGTGGCAGAAAGGTGGTTCGCACCATCGCACCGATGTCCGAGATGAGCTATGCAGACATTGGCGATGCGATCGGTGCCGACGATCTGGAGGCGCTCTACCAGTTGCTCGATGTCGTGGTCTTGCGCCTCGGTGACCCGGTGCTGGAGGATGCGCCTTAGGCAGGGCCTTTATCCATAGCGGCGCATGTCCAGCCCTTCCATGTCGATCTCGGGCGTCTTGCCGCTAATCAGGTCTGCTACGACCCGGCCGGTACCGGCCGCCATGGTCTGGCCTAGCGTGCCGTGGCCGGTGCTTAAGTAGTCGGCCCTGCGAAATCCATCCGCACGCCGCCGCCGTAGTCGGCGTTACGCGCCAGCCCTGCCACCGCAGCCGCTGCAACGTTGATCTATCAGGTGCTGCAGCGATTTGCAGCCCATTGCCGATGCATGCTGCATACAACGCCATCTGCGAGAAGACCAAAAGAAGGGCGGCCAGCCCCTTGGCGGCAATCGCGCGCAGCAGCCAGCGGCTGTTGAACCCGGCCGCGCACAGCACCGCATGCAGCGCATCACCGCTGCTGCCGCCGAGCCAACAGCGATCCATGCGGTTGTCGCTCTTGGTGTGACCGATGGCAGGCTCGATCGCCTGGCGGCGCTTCAGCCACTTGCGCTGCTGTGCATCCAGTGACTTGAACTTGCCGCGGTGGATGATCTGCACCGGTGCGCAGGCTGCGTCCACGCCTCGGAAGCCCAGATCGACCACGGCCGTGGTGGGCTTTACGCCGATGTCTTGCAGCAGCGTGTTGGTCTGCTCGAGTTGCTCGGCCAGCGTGTGGCCGTCGTAGGGGTTGCCAGGGAAGGAGCGCGCTCCCACCATCAAGCCCAGCTTGTGCGTGACGGCCAGGCTGACCTTCACGCCGAACTCGTAGGGCTTGCGCGCCTTGCCTTTGCCGATGCATTCGACCTCGGGTGCGTGCAGCGCATAGAGCTTGTTCTTGCTGTGGCGTTGCTGCGTGCGAATTCGCTCTGCGCGTTCGAGCCACTTCATCAGCTCCGCGACTGCCAGTGCGTTGGATTCAACCCCAGCACCTGCCTGCGAAATTGATTCCAGGCCGCGCTGCGCGTTTCGCATGAGCGAGCCCAGGATCGTGCGCTGGCGCTTGATCATGCGGCGCAGCCGACGGAACTGCTTGGCGTGGGCATAGCCACCGGCCTTGCGGCGCAGTTCCTTGCCCTCCTTCGCGAACGTCGGTTTGAGTGCGATACCGCAGCGCTTGGCGGCGCTGGCCACCTTGTGCCGCGCGATCTCCAGCAAGCGGCTGTCGGTCGGGTGGGCGATGGCCTTCTCTTGCACCGTGGTGTCCACGATGATCATCTCGAACTCGCTCTTCTTGACCACGCCCATCGACACGGACGCCTCGATGGTGGACTTGAGCAGTTGCTCGACACCGGCCTCGCCCAGCACGCGGCGAAAGCGCCCGATCTGCGTGGCGTCGCACGGTGGGCGTGGCTCGTAGTACGCCATGCCGCTGAAAAACTGCCACACCACGTTCTCGCTCCAGCGTTCGCAGAGTTCTTCGTCGCTCAAGTTGAAGGCGTGCTTGAGGTACAGCAGCGCGACCATGAGCCGCAACGGCACGCGCGGGCGCCCGGCATTGCTCAGCCCTGCGCCAGCGAGCTGCGTGGTGGGGCCGAAGAGATCGGCATCTTGGACCAGGCGACCACTGCGATCCTTATGCGCGAGCACTGGGGCCAGCGAGGCCTCGATCTCGGCCCAGGGCATGCGCGTGGCCAGCACCACAAGCGGGTGGCGCATCTCGATCATCGAGTCCAGCCGGGCGCGGAAAAAGTCGTCGGTGGCCATCGGATTCGATCTCCAAAACTCCCAGGAACCGATACCGATTGGAATCAATACCGGGAGTTCGCGCCATCAGCACTCACCCCGTAAAGGCACTGTTCATGCGGGTCACAGGCGTTTTGCAGGGCCGACTAAGCACAGCTGGGCCGGAGCATGCTGCGCGGCCGAGGCGAAGCGATCTGCGGTGCCGGCAACCGGACCCAGCGCACTGCCACTGCCGTTCGCCCCCTCCTCATTCCAGCTTCGCGCCGGACGCTTTGACCACGGCAGCCCAGCGCTTGATTTCGGCGTTCACGAAACTACCGAACTTCGCGCCCGCCAGGTCCGGGATGGCGGCGCCGTTGCGCGCCCAGCCAGCCTCGATTTCGGGCACAGCGAGCACCTTTCGCATGTACGCGGTGATGCTCGCCTGCACCTCCGACGGCGTGCCCTTGCGCGCCCACAGGCCGTACCAGGTGGTCACCGTGTAGTCGGGCAGCCCTGCTTCGACGGCGCTCGGCACATCAGGGAAAGCCGGCACGCGCTTGGCGCCAGACACCATCAACGCCTTGATGCGCCCGGCCTTGATGTGCTGCGCCGACGAGCCCAAGCCATCGAACATCACGTCCACATTGCCGGCGATCAGGTCTTGCAGCGCGGGCCCGGCGCCGCGGTACGGAATGTGCGTGAGGACGGTGCCCGTCTGCAGCTTGAACAGCTCGCCTGCCAGATGGTGCGAGGTGCCCGCGCCGGCCGACGCGTAGTCGAGCTTGCCCGGATTGCGCTTAGCCTCGGCCAGGAATTCCTGCACCGTCGCAGCGCCGACGCGCTTCGGATTCGCCACCAGCACCTGCGGAACGTCGGCCAGCAGCAGCAGCGGCATGAAGTCGCGTTCCAGGTCATAGTCGAGTTTTGGATAGATCGAGGGCGCGATTGCGTGGTGCACCGCGCCCATGAACAGCGTGTAGCCGTCCGGCTGC
>JBDSMV010000267.1:0-4926 GCA_039915715.1 Rubrivivax sp.
GGTCTTGACCGCGCCCCAGAGCTGGCTGTTGCCGGCGATGTCGCCGTGTCCCTCCTGCTCTTCGGCCACCAGCAGCTTGACGCCGATCCACAGCAGCAGCAGGGCACCGGCCAGCTTCAGCCCCGGCAGCTGCAGCAGCGTCAAGGCGAAGAAGATCAGCACCACCCGCAGCACGATCGCGCCGGCGGTTCCCCACAGGATGCCCAGGCGCCGCTTGTCGGGCGGCAGGTTGCGACAGGCCAGCGCGATCACCACCGCGTTGTCGCCGCCGAGCAGGATGTCGATGGCGATGATGTTGAGCACCGCGCCCCAGCTCAACTCGGTCAGGAAGGTGATGACGGTTTGCAGCATCGATCAGGGCTTTTTGGTGTCGTGACCGGTGCTGTGCCCAGCGTCTTGCTCGACCTCGCCACCCGCCCGGCGGGCAGCGGCACTGCGCCTGCGGCGCGCCAGCCCCGTTCCGATCCACACCACGCCGACCGCACCGGCCAGTTCGATGAGGGTGGTGGACGCAGGCCCGACGCGGTTGAACAGGGGTTGAAGGGCTTCGTCGTGCACCAGCATCTCGCCGGCCACGAAACCCAGCAGTGCCGCGCCCAGCGTGACGATGACGGGAAGGCGCTCCATCACCGTCAGCAGCAACTGGCTGCCGAAGATGATCAGCGGGATCGACAAGCCGAGGCCGATCACCAGCAGCAGCACCCGCGCTTCGGCCGGGCCGCTGTTGGCGGCAGCCGCAACCGCGATCACGTTGTCCAGGCTCATCACCAGGTCGGCGATCAGGATCGTGCGCACCGCCGACCACACATGGGGGTGAGCACTGGCGTCGCCTTCGCCTTCAGCTTGCGGCAGCAGCAGCTGCACGCCGATCCAGAACAACAGCACCGCGCCGACGATCTTCAGGTACGGCAACTGCAGCAGGCCGACGGCGAACACTGTCAGCACCACCCGCAGCACGATCGCTGCCGCGCTGCCACCGACGATCGCCTTGCGGCGCTGGTCGGCCGGCAGGCCACGGGCCGCCAGCGCAATCACGATGGCGTTGTCGCCCGACAGCAGGATGTTGACCCAGACGATCTCGGCCAGGGCGAGCCAGAAAGCCGGCTCTGCAACGGGGGCCACGGGCCTCGCCGGATCAGAGCAGGCCCTTGAGCAGCTTGCCCATCTCCGACGGGTTGCGGGTGACAGTGAAACCGCAGGCTTCCATGATCTGCAGCTTGGCATCTGCCGTGTCGGCACCACCGCTGATCAGCGCACCGGCATGACCCATGCGCTTGCCGGCCGGCGCGGTCACGCCGGCGATGAAGCCGACGATCGGCTTCTTCATGTTCGCCTTGCACCATTCGGCGGCTTCGGCTTCGTCGGGGCCACCGATCTCGCCGATCATGATCACGGCGTCGGTTTCGGGGTCGTCGTTGAAGGCCTGCATCACATCCAGATGCTTCAAGCCATTGATCGGGTCGCCACCGATGCCGACCGCCGTGCTCTGGCCCAGGCCGATCTCGGTCAACTGCGCCACCGCTTCGTAGGTCAGCGTGCCGGAGCGCGAGACCACGCCGATCCTGCCTTTGCGATGGATGTGGCCCGGCATGATGCCGATCTTGATCTCGTCGGGCGTGATCAGACCCGGGCAGTTCGGACCCAGCAACAACGTCTTCTTGCCACCCCCGGCCTCTTTCTGCTTCATGCGGTTCCTGACCATCAGCATGTCCTTGACCGGAATGCCCTCGGTGATGCAGATCACCAGGTCGAGGTCGGCTTCGACCGCTTCCCAGATCGCATCGGCTGCGCCGGCCGGCGGCACATAGATCACGCTGACGGTGGCGCCGCTGGCGGCCTTGGCTTCCTTGACGGTGGCATGGATGGGGATGGCTTCGAAAGTCTCGCCGGCCTTTTTGGGATTCACGCCCGCGACGAAGCAGGCCTTGCCGTTGGCATAACTTTGGCAACCCCGGGTGTGGAACTGCCCGGTCTTGCCGGTGATGCCCTGCGTGATGACGCGGGTGTTCTTGTCGATGTAGATGCTCATGGTGTGGCGCCCGGTTAGTGCGTTGCCGAATTGGAAACTGCGGGCTTGGACACGGCCTTCACGATCTGGGTGGCCGCTTCGGCCATCGTGTCGGCCGCGATGATCGGCAGTCCCGACTCGGCCAGCATCTTCTTGCCCTGCTCTTCGTTGGTGCCTTTCATGCGCACCACCAGCGGAACACTCAGGTTGACGGCCTTGCAGGCTGCGATCACGCCTTCGGCGATGGTGTCGCACTTCATGATGCCGCCGAAGATGTTGACCAGGATGCCTTTGACCTTCTTGTTGGCCAGCATGATCTTGAAGGCTTCGGTGACCTTCTCTGCCGTGGCGCCGCCGCCCACGTCCAGAAAGTTGGCCGGCTCGCCGCCGAACAGCTTGATGGTGTCCATCGTCGCCATCGCCAGGCCAGCGCCGTTGACCAGGCAGCCGATGTTGCCGTCGAGGCTGATGTAGCTGAGGTCGAACTTGCTGGCTTCGATCTCGGCCGGGTCTTCTTCGTCGAGGTCGCGGTAGGCCACGATCTCGGGGTGGCGGAACAGTGCGTTGCTGTCGAAGTTGAACTTGGCGTCGAGCGCCTTGATGGCACCGGGTTTGCCGTCGACGCTGCCCTCCAGGATCAACGGGTTGATCTCGGCCAGGCTGGCGTCGGTTTCCACATAGCAGGTGTAGAGCTTTTTCAGCACGTCGACCGCTTGCGGCTGCGACGCCTTCGGCACGCCGATGCCGGATGCCAACTCCAGCGCCTGCGCATCGGTCAGACCGACCAGCGGGTCGACGAACACCTTCAGGATCTTCTCGGGATTGCTGTGGGCCACCTCTTCGATGTCCATGCCGCCTTCGCTGCTGGCCATCATCGCCACCTTCTGCGTGCCGCGGTCGGTCAGCGCGGCGACGTAGTACTCCTTCTGGATGTCGGCGCCCTCTTCGACCAGCAGGCGGCGCACCTTCTGACCTTCGGGGCCGGTCTGGTGCGTCTTCAACTGCATGCCGAGAATCGCTTCAGCGTACTGGGTCACCTCCTCGTGCGAGCGCGCCAGCTTGACACCCCCGCCCTTGCCGCGACCGCCGGCGTGGATCTGCGCCTTCACGACCCAGACCTTGCCACCGAGCTTCTGCGCTGCTTCCTGCGCTTCCCGCAGGTTGAAGGCGGGATAGCCCCGCGGCACCGGCACCCCGTGCGCGGCCAGCAGTTCCTTGGCCTGGTATTCGTGAATCTTCATGGGTTGTCCTTGGGGTCGGTCGGGTTCTTCGGGCTGCCGGAGGCAGCGGCCAGGTTCGGATGCCAGTCTGACGCTGTCGCGCGGGCCGACGCAACCCTGCCAGGCTCGCCGGCGCCATCGGGCTCGGCCGCACGGTACCAGCGCGGATAGTGCATCCGCACCGCTTCGCCGTCGTGGCGCAAGGCATGGCAGCGGTCGAGCTGCGGCGGCGGGTGCGCACTGTCTGCGCTGCCGCGCGGGTCGATGACATCGCCGGCAAAGGCCTGCACCACCGCGGTCGGCAGCACCTGAGCCAGTTCGGTGATGTGGGTGCAGCCCTTGATGCCCGACAGCCGCTCGCGCACATCGGCGCGGAAGTTGCGCATCAAATTCAGTCCCACCAGCTGCGCGTAGGCATCGCCATGCTCGCCGCACAGGCCTTCGTAAGGCATCCAGCGCGTTTCGGAGCCCGCCTGCAGGATCTGAAACCGCTGATCGATGACCAGCCGCAACAGCATTTCGTGGATCGGCGTGCCCGCCTTGCGAACGCCGTCGCCGAGCGGCACATCGCGGGTCTTGGTGTCACGCAGCCAAGCATCGACTTCCCACTCGCCATTGCCGCGGGCATAGATCTGCAGGTCGAAGAGGCGCTGGTGCCGAAGCTGGCGTCCGTCAGCGGCGGGCGGGAGGGGCATCGCTGGACATCGGTGGGCGCCGGGTGCGCTGGGGCGGCGAATTTAACATGCTGCTCTGCAGCACGAGCACCCGCACCGGGCGCGCTCAGTCGTCTTCGATGCCCTGCACCACACGCCGCACCGCGTCGCCGCCGAAGCCACGGCCGATCAGGAAACGCGCGTGTTTCGCCCGCTCGCGCGCGTCGGCTGCCAGCGTGCCGAAGCGCCGCTGCCAAAGCGCCCGCGCGCGTTCGATCTCGGTGCCCATGGTGGCGCTGGCAGCGGCCGACTGCAGCGTGCTGGTGATCAGCTCGGCGTCGATGCCTTTCGATTTCAGCGTCTGGCGCAAGCGCCGGTCACCGAAACGGGCGCTGTGGCTGCGCACCACCGACTCGGCGGCGCGGGCTTCGTCGAGCAGCCCGTGGGCGGACAACTCGTCCAGCGCCGCGGCAATCTGCGCCTTGGCGCTGGCGTCGGGACGGTCTTCGACATGACGCGCCAGCTTGCGTTCCAGCTCGAGCCGCGAATGGTCACGCTGGCCCAGATAGCGCAGCGCCCGACCCTTGATCGATGGTGCACCGAATGCCATGCGCCGGCTGCCTTTCGCTGTCTGTCTGCCGAATCTGCCTGCCGACTCCGCCTGCCGAACCGGCCAGCCCCGAGTCTGCCTGCCTGCGGCTACTTCACCGCCTTCAACGGCTCGGCCTTGCTGCCCCTGTCGGCTTTGTCAGCCGCAGCCGCATCGCCGCCCACCAGCCGGATGCCCAAGGATTCGCGCACCTTGTTCTCGATCTCGCGCGCCACGTCGGGGTTCTCGCGCAGGAACTCGCGGGCGTTGTCCTTGCCCTGGCCGATCTTCTCGCCGTTGTAGGCATACCAAGCGCCGCTCTTGTCGACCACCTGCGCCACCACGCCCATGTCGATGATCTCGCCCTGGCGGCTGATGCCTTCGCCGTACAGGATGTCGAATTCGGCGGTCTTGAAGGGCGGCGCCACCTTGTTCTTGACGACCTTGACCTTAGTT
>JBDSMV010000270.1:0-19326 GCA_039915715.1 Rubrivivax sp.
AAGCGCTCCAGCAACCGCACCAAGCCTTCGGCTTCGCTGGCGCGGGTCGGGAACAGTTCAGCATTGGGCGCCGGGCTGTTGACCAGTTGGCTGCAGTGAAGATGCAGGTCGAGCGTGGGCGCGGCCATCTCCACGCGCGCGAGGCGTTCGCGCAGCAGCAGTTGCAGGTGGGCGGCGTCCAGCGCCGGCTCGGCCAGCACGATCTGCAGTTCGGTCAGCGGCGTGGTCGAACCGCGGTGCAGCTCGTGGCGCATGCGCAGGGTGAAAGCGGCCACGCGCGCCTTGCGCGCTTGCGCCCAGGCCACCAGCCGAGCCAGCAGCACGGCGGCGCCGTGCAGCACTTGTTCGGTGGTGTCGGCGCGGGCGAACAGCTCCAGCGTGGTGTCGAACGTGGCCGGCAATTCGACCCATTGGCGCGGATCGGGGCGGCGGCCGAAGGCGCTGTCGAGGTCGGTCAGCAGGTCGTCGCCGAAGCGCCGTGCGAGCCCGGAGCGCGGCAGCGCCCGCAAGTCGGACAGGGTCTGCAAGCCCATGCCCTGCAGCGCGTCCCAGTGTTCGCGGCCCGGGCCCAGCAGCCACACAGGCGCCGTGTCCAGCAAGGCTTGCAGCGCCTTCAACTGCTGCGGTTGTGGCACGGCCGGGTCGGCATGCGGGCCGCGCACCAAATCCGCAGGATTGGCCGGTCGGGTCGGCCGAGCGGGTCGGACCGATCGAGACGCTTCAGCCTGACGAGGCCGGTCCCACTGCGCCAGCAAGGCAGCGCCGAGTGCGGTTGGCGCGGCCGCCATCCGCACGCGGTGCCCCAACGGCTGCACGGCCGCCATCAGCCGTTGCTGCAAAGCAGGCAAGCCGCCGAACAGCCGCAGGCTGGCCTGGACCTCCATCAGCACGGTCTGGCCGCCTTGCAGGCTGACCGAGGGCGTGAAGGCGAGCGCAACATGCGCCACCGCCTGCAAGGCCGCGGCGTCACGCGTGGCGTCGGCATCGGCGAGCAGCAAATCGGGCGCCAGCGCCAAGGCAGTGGCACGCTTGAGCCCCGGGCGGATGCCCCGGTCGGCCGCCGGCCGGTTGACCGCTTCGATGCGGTGCGCTGCCAACAACGCCACCGCCACCGGCTGCGGTGCCGAGCCGTCGGGTGCGCCGGGCAAGGTCGCACAGAAAGCTTCCAGCGACAACAGCGGCAGGTGCAGGGCCAGCCACAACATGGCTCTTCGAGCTTGCTGAAGAACCCCGGGACGCTCAGGCAGCGTTGCGCTGACCGGGGTCGGACGGGGATGCGGGTAACGTGGACGTCGAAGCGGAAGCGGAAGCAGACGCAGACGCAGACGCAGACCCGAGCGCAGCCACGCAACCGATGCCTGTGACAGCCCCACCCAGCGACCTGCCCGCTGCGTCTTGCGATGGCTTCGACGCCCGCTGCTTCAACGCCCGCTCGAGCGCCGGCTGCGACAGCACCGGCGGCAAATCCAGCGTCAGCGGTTGCGACAGCGGCGGGCCGCGGCGCTTGAGCAGCGTCACGCGCAGCCGGTCGGGCCCGGCGGCGCCCAGCAGCAGGCGCAGCGGCGCCGGGCTTGGCGTCGTGCGCAGTTGCGCGTCGCGCAGCAGGAACACCGGGCCGTCGTGCGTCTGGGCTGCCAGGTGCAGGCGCCGCAACGCATCGGCCGGCAGGCGGGCCGGCAACCACGCCAGCACCGCACCCAGGTGGCCGCAACGCAGCGCCTGTTCCAGCGCCCACAGGATGTCGGCCGAAGGCAGCAGCCGGCGCGCGCGGCCGCGCACCCCGCTGCGGCTGTGCACCACCACCAACTGCCGCAGGTCGATGCCCAGCGCCGACAGGGCCCAGGCGCAGGGGGCGGCCGGCGGGTCGAGCCACATCAGGCAGCGCTTGCCGTGGTGCTGCAGCGCGGCCTGCACCGGTGCCAGCAGCCGCATTTCACCGATCCCCGGATGCGGCAGCAGCAGTTCGGTCAGCACGCGCACGGGCCAGCCACCGCCGGGCAGTTCGGCGTCGAGCTCGGCATGGCCGCTGGCCAGCACGCTGGACGCCGGCCGGGCCAGTTGGTGGGCGCGCCACAGCGCGGGGTGCAGGTCTTCGGGTGCGGTGGATGGGGGTGTGGGTGTGGGTGTGGGTGTGGCCGTCAGTGCCGGCGTGGGTGCAGGCTTGGGTGCGGGCGCATCGACGGGCTCCGTGCCCCACGCAAGCCCCGCCCCCGCCGGCAGCCCCGAGAACAAGCCCGAGAACAGGTCCGGCGACGGGTTGGGCAAGGGATCCGGAAATCGCCCTGAAAGTGCGGGGGAAAGAGCCACCAGAATACTGTACATACATACAGTATCCGCAGCAAGCGGTGGCTTCTACGCGGTGGGCGGGTTGTCTACCCTGTCACAGCGGTGCATCCGTCGGTCCCAGCCGCTCAGGTCGGAAACACCGTCTGCAGCGCGGTCTTCAGCACCGCCGCGCACAACGCCACCGCGGTGTCGGCTTCGGTGATCACCTGGCCCATGGTGATGAAGCCGTGCACCTGACGTTCGAAGCACAGGTACTGGCAGGGGGTGCCGGCCGCCGACAGCGCATCGGCATATTGCCGGCCCTCGTCGCGCAGCGGGTCGTAGCCGGCGGTCAACACCAGCGCCGGCGGCAGGTTCGACAGATCGGGCGCCAGCAGGGGTGACGCGCGCCAATCGGCCCACTGCGACTCGTCGGCGATGTAGTGGCCGCGGTAGTAGGCAATGCTGTCGGCGGTCAGCAGATAGCCCTGCGCATTGGTGGTGTGCGAAGGCGCCACTGCGCGCATGTCGGTGGCCGGGTAGATCAGCAGCTGAAAGCGCGGCGCTTCGTCGCCGGCGTCGCGCATCAGCAGCGCCACCACCGCTGCCAGGTTGCCGCCGGCACTGTCGCCGCCGATGGCCAGGCGGCTGCCGTCGACCCCCAGTTCGGCCGCCTGCTGCCGCACCCAGCGCGTGGACGCCAGGCAGTCGTCGACCGCGGCCGGGAAGCGGTGCTCCGGACCCATGCGGTAATCCACCGACACCACCGCGACCCCTGCGGCCGCGCACAGCTGGCGGCACAGCACATCGTGCGTGTCCAGGTCGCCGATGGTCCAGCCGCCGCCGTGAAAGTAGACCAGCACCGGCAGCATGGCCGCTTCGGCATCGACCGTGGCCGCCTCCACCGCGTCGGACCGCAACGGGCGGTACAGCCGCAGCGGCAAACCGCTGTCGGTGCGGTGGTCCGTGACATCGGCCACCTCGGGCGGCAGCGGTTGCGTGAAGCCGCGGCGGTCACGGTAGGCGCTGCGGGCAGCAGCCGGTGTCAGGGTGTGCACCGGTGGAATGCGGCGTTCGATCATCAAATCGATCAGCGCGCGGGCTTGGGGGTCGAGCATCGAGATTCGTCCTTGCCGGGTTCAGAATGAGTGTATCGACGCGTGCAGACGGCCCTCCCACACGGCTCGTCTGGATCAGCACGCAGACCTGCTGCCAATGCCTTTTCAGCCCCCTGCCGCCCACGACCCCTGCCCCTGCGGCACGGGCGCCACGCTGGCCGGCTGCTGCGGCCGCTGGCATGCCGGCCCGCAGCACCTGCAGGCGCCCGATGCGACCGCGCTGATGCGGTCTCGCTACAGCGCTTACGTGCTGGGTCTGGCCGACTACCTGCTGGACACCTGGCACCCACGCACCCGGCCCCACGACCTGCGACCAGACCCCGATCTGCGGTGGCTGGGGCTGGAAGTCCGACACGCTGCACAACAGGACGCGCACCACGCCACGGTCACGTTCATCGCCCGCAGCAAGTCCGGTGGCCGCGCCACGCGGCTGCACGAACGCAGCCGCTTCGAACGCATCGATGGCCGCTGGTTCTACCTGGACGGCGACAGCGGCTGAGCCGGCTTCTGCTCACCCGAACCGCAGCGCATGGATCGGCGGCAGGTTCGCCGACACCGACCGCCAGCTTTCACCCCCATCGTCGCTGCCCCACAGGTTGCCGGTGGTGCTGCCCATCAGCAGCGCGCGGCCATCGGGTCCCACCGCCAGGCCATGTCGGTAGACCAGGTCGTAGCAGTCCCGCTGTGGCAGGCCGTCGCGAAAGGTCTGAAAGTTGCGCCCGCCATCGGTCGTGCGGTTGACCACCAGCGCGCCGTCCACCGGTACCCGGCGTTCGTCCTTGATGCCGGGGACGAACCATGCGGTGTCGGGGTCCTGCGGGTGCACCCCCACCGCAAAGCCGAAGCTCGACAACGGTGCTTTCAATTCGTGCCAGCTGGCGGCGTTGTCGGTCGAACGCCAGATGCCGCAATGGTGCTGGCACCACAGCACATCGGGCTGCGCCGCGCAGCGCTCGATGCGGTGCGGGTCCTGGATGTTGGGGTTCTCGGCTTGCTCGGGCGGCATGAAGTCGGCGCGCATGCCTTTGGACTGCACCCGCCAGTCGGCCCCGGCGTTGCGGCTGACCCAGGCGCCGCCGCAGCTGATGCCAATCAGCAACTCGTCGACATGCTGCGGGTGCAGGCAGATCGAATGGATACCGGGTGCGTCGTAGCCGCCACCCATCCATTCGGCGCGCTCGGGCCGTTGCCAGAGGCTGTCGACCAGCTGCCAGCTGGCACCGTGGTCGTCGCTGCGGAACAGGCCACCGGGAATGGTGCCGGCCCAGATGCTGCTGCCCGCGGCTTCCAGCGACCAGATCAACTGCAGCTTCCAGGGCACGCCGGTGTCGCTAGCCGGCTGCGGGGGATAGACCGGCGTTGCGACCTCGGTCCAGGTGCGGCCGGCATCGGCCGACGCATGCACCTTGACGCCGAAGTGGCCCAGGTTCAGCGCCGCCAGCATGCGGCCATCGCGGTCGGGCGGCAGCAGCATCGTCACGGGCTCGCCCAGAAACGCGGTCTGCTCGATCTGCCAGGTTCCATCGCGGTGGCGCAACTCGATCAGGCCCTTGCGGGTGGCAGCCCAGGCGCGGTCGTCTCGGGTGGCGGGGGTCATGGGCGCTGTCCTTTCAATGGTTGTCGAACCGGGCTTCGAGGTTTGCCTTCAATGGCCGGGGCTCAACCACCCGACAACGCCTGCAACACATGCACCGTGCTGTCGGTGCGCAACGGGTCGGCGAGTGCCGCACGTTCGGTGCAACGGCGGCCGTCGATGAAGATCACGACGTTGGCACGCAGGTGGCCCTGGTCGTCCAGCACATAGCCGCGCAGCCGCGGGTTGATTGCAAAGGCATCTTCCAGCGCCCCACGCAACACGGTAGCCGGGCTCTCGACCTCGGGCGTTTCGGTGAAGCGGCGCAACTGCGTCGTGAACAGGATGCGGGGCACCACCGCATGATGCAGTGGACGCTGCCGTGCATCACCGGCAGTTTCCCGAATCCGCCCACCGCAGGACCCCAGAACCGGCCAGATGACAATGCGCGGCTTCCATGAATCCCGGTCTCCTCTATGCCACTGGCGCCTTCGCGTTCTGGGGCCTGTTTCCGCTGTACTTCAAGCTGATCGCCGACGTGGCGCCACTGGAAGTGGTGCTGCAGCGTTCAGTCTGGTCGCTGGTGTTTTTGCTGGCAGTGCTGGCCTGGCAACGGCGCTGGGGCTGGCTCAGGCAGGCGCTGCGCAATCCGCGACAGTTGGGGGCAATGGCGCTCAGTGCATGGCTGCTGTCGGCCAACTGGCTGACCTATGTCTGGGCGGTGCAGAGCGGGCAAGTGATCGAAGCCAGTCTCGGCTATTTCATCAACCCGTTGGTCAGCGTGGTGTTGGGGGTGGTGATCCTGAAAGAACGGCTGCGCCGAATGCAGTGGGCGGCGGTTGCAATGGCCGCTGCCGGCGTGCTGTGGCTGACCGTGCAGAGCGGCAGGTTGCCGTGGATTGCACTGGTGCTGGCGCTGTGCTTCGGCTTCTACGGCCTCTTGCGCAAAACCACGGCGCTGGGCGCGCTGGAGGGCCTGACGCTGGAGACGATGTTGCTGGCGCCGGTGATGGTGCCGGCGCTGGCATGGTGGACCTGGCGCTACGGCGGTGTCTTCATGCAAGGCGACCCGGCACTGATCGGCTGGATCCTGATGTCCGGACCGCTGACGGCCTTGCCCCTGTTGCTGTTCGGAGCCGGCGCGCGGCGCCTGCCGCTGGCGACATTGGGCCTGATGCAATACATCGCGCCCACGATCCAGTTGATGCTGGGCGTGTGGATCTTCCACGAACCCTTCGAGCAGACGCGGCTGACTGGCTTCGTGCTGATCTGGCTCGCATTGCTGATCGTTAGCGTCGATGCCATCCGCAACGCGAGACAAGCGCGCACCGAATCGAATTGATCGAGTCGTGCCAGCGGCGTAGGGCTAAATGACCTCCGGCCACTCGGTGTGGAACATCTCACCGGCCGGCTTGTCGGTGCGTTCATACGTATGGGCACCGAAGAAGTCGCGCTGCGCTTGCAGCAGATTGGCCGGCAGCCGTTCGGTGCGCATGCTGTCGTAGGAGGCCAGTGACGCACTCATCGCCGGAACCGCAATGCCCTGCCCCACCGCCGTGGCCACCACGTCGCGCCAGTTCTGCTGCGTGCGGTTCAGCACCTCGGTAAAGAACGGCGCCAGCATCAGGTTCGCAAGCTTCGGGTCCTTGCGGTAAGCCTCGGTGATGCGGTCCAGGAAGCGCGCCCGGATGATGCAGCCGCCGCGCCAGATGCTGGCGATGCCACCCAGGTCCAGCCCCCATTCCTTCTTCGTTCCCATGGTGTGCATCAGGTCCATGCCCTGCGCGTAGCTGATGATCTTCGACGCATAGAGCGCGTCGGCCACCTGACCCACCAGCGCGTCGACATCGGCCACTTTCGGCGCTTGTTTCGGCCCCTGCAGGATCTTGCTGGCGGCCACGCGAGCGTCCTTTTGCGATGACATCACGCGCGCTTCGACCGCGGCATTCATGGTGCTGACCACCACCGCCAACTCGGTCGCATTGATGATCGTCCAGCGTCCGGTGCCCTTCTGCCCGGCGCGGTCGAGGATCATGTCGACGATGGCGTTTCCGGTGTCGGGGTCGGTTTGGCGCAGTGCCTTGGCCGTGATCTGGATCAGATAGCTTTGCAGGTCGCCTTCGTTCCAGCGGTCGAAGACATCGGCCATCTGGTCGTTGCTCATGCCGACGGACTTGAACAGCGCATAGGCTTCACAGATCAGCTGCATGTCGCCGTATTCAATGCCGTTGTGCACCATCTTCACGTAGTGCCCGGCGCCGCCCGGGCCGATGTGGATCACGCACGGTTTGCCGTTGACCTGGGCCGCGATCTTCTCGAAGATCGGCTGGATCTCGTCCCATGACGAAGCCGGGCCGCCCGGCATGATCGACGGGCCCTTGCGCGCGCCCTCTTCCCCGCCCGAGACCCCGGCGCCGATAAAGCGCAGGCCCTTTGCGGTCATCTCGGCATCACGGCGCTCGGTGTCGGTGTAGAGGCTGTTGCCGCCGTCGATCACGATGTCGCCTGGGTCTAGCAACGGCGTCAGTTGCTCGAGCACCGCATCCACCGGCGCGCCGGACTTGACCATCAGCATGATCTTGCGCGGCTTCGCAAGGCTCTGGACAAAGGCTTCGAGTGTGTTGGCGCCGTGCAACTGTTTGTCCGGATGCGCGGCGACGAACTGTTCCATCACCTCGGTGGTGCGGTTGTAGACGCTGACGCCGTAGCCGCGGCTCTCGACATTCAGCACCAGGTTCTGACCCATCACGGCCAGTCCGATCAAGCCGAAAGGGTTGAGGTCGGCGGATTTCTCATTCATGGCGGAACTCCAGACGAAACGAAAATAATTGTGGGCGCTGCAGCCGGGCACTGCAGCCGCGCTGCTGAACGCTTCAGCGCAAGCCCAGCAACCGCAGCGCCAGTTGGTGCAGCCGCCCGGCCGGGTCGACCAGGCTGTTGAGCACGGTGAAGTGGTTGGTGCCCGGCACCGTTTCGCATACCGGCACCGCAGTCGGGCCCCAGACATCGCGGATCAAACGGTTCTGTCGCAGGAACTCGTCACTTTCCTGCAAGCCCACCGCGGCATACAAGCGAGCGCCCTTCGGACGCGGGAAGAACGCCGGGCTCAGCCGGGCCACAGAAGCCGGGGTCAGCCGCAGGTCGGGTTGCAAGTAGGTGGTGTGGCGCAGCGGCTCCAGATCGTAGAGACCGGAAATCGCCAGTGCTCCGGCCAGCGGTTGCGCGGGCAGGTCGTCGGCGAATGTCTTCCAGCGGCAGCTGAGCATCATCGCCGCCAGATGGCCACCGGCCGAATGACCCACCAGTGCGATGCGAGACGGGTCGCCACCAAAGGCGGCAGCGTGGCGCCAGGTCCAGGCCACGGCTGCGGCCATCTGCAGCGTGATGTGTTCGATGTCCACCGCCGGGCACAGTGCGTAGTTGGGCACCACCACCATCGCGCCATCGGCCGTGAACGACGGTGCAACGAACGAATGGTCGGACTTGTCCATCGAGCGCCAATAGCCACCGTGCAGATAGATCAAAACCGGCGCACCGGTGGCAGCATGCGCAGTGCCCGGTGCCAGCGCCGGAAATACGTCCAGCGTTTCACCCGCGCCGTCGCCATAGGCCAGATCCAGCGTCGCCACACTGTGGCGCCGCGCCAGCAGCGAGGCCTCGGCCCAGCGCGCCAGCACAACATCGCAGTCCGGCGCACGCAGGCGGTTGTTGTACTGGTTGTCGAGCCATTGGGGATCCATGGACGGGCGCATCGAATGGCTCCTGAAGCGAATGTGGGCGCCATCGTAGCGGCGCTCGCGGTGCTAAAGTTCGGCCCTGCCGTGGGGGCGTAGCTCAGCTGGGAGAGCGTCGCGTTCGCAATGCGAAGGTCAGGAGTTCGATCCTCCTCGTCTCCACCAACTTGCATCTAAGACCTTGATTTTCAAGGCCTTTTTTGCGCCGGTCGATCCAAGTTCGATGTTGTCCATTTTCAGCATCCAATTTGTGCATCGAACTGTGCATCCAAACCCCTCCGTCACCGCCCTGCTCGAGACTTCCTCGGACAGCGTTGCAAGCAACATCCCCGATTCGACTTCGCCTGATCAGCGCGCAGCGGTTGGCGGGTTTCCTCAGCGCAACTCTGGCAAGCGACCGGAAGCGCCACCGCCGCAGTGGGCTCCACGGCTGAACGCGTCGTACCTGACGCGCGGCGCGAACGGCACGTGGTACTTCAGGATGGTGGTGCCGGCACACCTGCGGGCACAGAACCCAGGCCTGCCGCACGAGATTCGAAGGTCAACAAAGACGGCCCAAAAACGGCTGGCGCTCGTCAAAGCGAAACAAATGTGCTTAGAGTTCTTCGTCAGGGTTTGCGCCCCGGAGACTCCAATGCTCGCCCCTGACGAAAAGCTCAAGCAGTCGTTCTCACTCCTTTACGTCGACGGCTCGATTCGAGCCGAAACGTCGGCTGCGGCCTCGCCAGACACCGTCTTGTTCATGAGCTGCTGCCTGCAGTTGATGACGCTGTAGATGATTGGTCGAGTCCACCGCCCCGGCAACGATCCCAGCCGATCCGATCAGGCGGAGCCCACACATGCGCCGCCGGCCCAGCCGACGATCGCGGCCCCTGGCGCGACACCTGGACATGCGCCGGCAACGCCCGCGGCCGCCATCGCAGGGGGCCGTTGCGCCGGTGCAGTGGCTGTCCGAAGCCATCGACACATGGCGCGCCGACGGCAGGACCTTCTCCGAAGAGAGCTGGACGTTGTAGACCAACGACGTCATCGAAGTGGATGGCGTCCCGTGCCTGTCCGTGACCCGCGATGCGAGCGACGACGACGACCCCCCACCCGCCCCAGCGCCAAACCCGCTCGTTCAGCGGACGAGTATCGCCGGCTCAAGAACCCCTCATCCCGACGGATCGTGCCGATCCATCCGAAGCTCATCGAGCTGGGTTTTCAAGACTTCGTCCGCCGCGTCACTGACATTCCACCGCGGGCCTGGCATCTGTTCTATGGGCTGAAGTGGGAGCCAAAATCCATGTTCGGCCGCAAGCCGTCCGAGTACATGCGCGGTCTGCTCAAGGAAGCCGGCATCGCCGAGCGACGCCGGAAAGTGCCTCACTCTCTGCGCTCGGATTTCAAACAGGCCGTCGAGAAGACACTTCTTGACGACAACCTCCCGAAGCGCCTGCTCGGGCACTCGACCGGCGACGTCAAGGACGAGCATTAAAACGAGACGGACCTCGGCCCCGCGTTCCCGTCCGCCCAGGTGCTTCCATTCCTCGAGAAAGTCGACTTCGGACTGACCTTGCCCAAGTGGACGGAGGTCTGCGAACTGCGCGTGCAAGCGGCTCGCGCAAAGCGAACGCGTCGATAGCTCAACGGTGTTGGCGCCGGCCGAATATTGAGCAAGCGGGGGTGCGGACGATTTCTTGGACTACTTGAAGGGGTAGTTCATGTATTCATAAGAGGACCGGCTTCGAGCCGTGCAGCTCTACATCAAGCTGGGCAAGCGCATCTGCCTGACGCGAATTGCGCCATCCTTCGCAGGTTCGAGCGCGACGGATGCTCGGTGACGTGCTGCTTCTCTGGCGGGTGGCGCGTTACACGGAGGGCGACTTCGACGTCACGAGCGAGCTCGCGGCGGGACGACGGGCGCGCAGGTCCTGGCACCAGGACGCGCGGTCGTCAGCGCGAAGGCTTGCGCCACACACTCGCCAACCAAGGTCGCTGTTCGAGCGGCAAGCCCGTCGGACGATAGAAGTGGGCCAGTTCGGTGAATCCCGCTGCAGTCACATGCCCGCACCAGGCCTCCCAATCGTGAAACGCACCGTACCGGTCACCGTTCCAGCCCTCCTGCCCTTGACCTCGCGGGTTCGAGCAGAAGAGCACGCCGCCAGGCTTCAGGGCCGCGTTCAGTTCACCAAGCACCCGTGGCAACACCTGGCTGGGCACGTGGAACAACACCGCATTCGCGAAGACGCCGTCGTAGCGTCCGTGTGGCAGGTCCAGCGCCAGGAAATTCTGCTCCAGGACCGTGCATCCGCTGTTCGTTCGTGCCAGCGCGACCAGATTCGCTGAGCCCTCAAGGCCGGTGACGTGGTGCCCGAGCCCCTTGAATGTCCTGAGGTCGCGCCCGGGGCCGCATCCGAAGTCCAGCAGCTCGAAAGGAGGCAGTGCCTCGATGTGCCGAAGCAGCGCCTCGACGTTCTGGCTGACGTCGTGGTCTCGAGTGCCGTTCCAGTAGGACAGAGCCTGCTCATCGTAGTGCGCCAGCGTACACGCGGCGATTCGGCTCAGCTCGTCGGGTGTCAGCACCATGAAGGATCATCCCACCGGCGGGTCGCACACAGCGACGCACCGACCGCAGCCCGTGCAGCGTTGGGTGTCGATGTCGGGCAGCCATTGCGACCTGCGTAGCGCGTGTGCATCGATGGCGCCCATCAGAGCGCCAACGCACGTGTCGCTGGGGTGGAAGGTGTGATCGGACATCCGCCCACACCGTGGACCGTTGTTCGAACGCGTCGAAGCTTCCCTGGTCGGCAAAGACGTCGACCGTGCCGGCGACGACGGCCGACCTCGGGCCCTGCCGTGCCCACGAGACCGGCAGGTCGACGGCGTCCGGTGTGCCCGCCGCCATGGCCTCGATAGAGCCATCGCGACGGTTTCGGACCCAGCCGCAGAGACTCAACCGATGGGCCTGCCCCACCATGGCCCACCGGTAGCCGATACCTTGGACCTGCCCGCGGATCTCGAGCCGCAAGCCGGTCTTAACCATGGCCACACGCACTGAGCACGAACGACAGCGTAGCGGATTGCGTGCGGGTGGCGCAGTTCCAGTCCGGAGGATCAGGCCGCGACGGCCTCGCCCCAGTAGTGGTACGAGACGAACCTGGGGCCGGGGATGTAGCGCTGCTGAACGTCGGGCCTGAAGCCGGCCTGCGCCAGCAGCGCCGGGATGTCGCGGTCGAGCATGCAGCCGCCGGAGACGCGGCCCCACCACGGCTGCAGCCGCCTCTGCCAGACACGGACCTCCGGGTCCGGTGCCAGGCCATGCTCGGAGAACAGCAGCTTGCCGCCTGGCACCAGCACGCGACGCATCTCCCGAAGTGCGCTCAAGGGATCGACGATCGTGCACAGCGTGTAGGTGCTGACCACGGTGTCGAAGCTGGCGTCATCGGCCACGAGCGTCTCGGCCGACAGGCCGATCAGTTCCACCGACAGCCCGGAATCCCGGATGCGCCGCAACGCGAGCCGGTGCATGCTCAATGCCGGGTCCACGCCCACGATGGCCCGCACGCACGCCTTGTCGTAGAAGGGCATGTTCAGGCCGGTGCCGATGCCGACCTCGAGCACACGCCCCTGGGCCAGCGGGATGACCTTGAGGCGTTGCTTGCGGGTCGGCCCGGTGCCGCACGCCATGTCAATGAGGTAGGGCAGGACGTTGCGCTCGTACCAGTTCTCGGACACGGCTGGTACCTTCGTCAGGCACGGCTCGCGGACGCGGACGATCGGGCAGCGACCGTCGTCACGCGAAGGAGATCTGGAGGGGCGACAAGGCCGAGTCGAAGTGGGCCTTCCACGTCTCACCCGAATGGACAGGCCAAGCGTCTGTCCACGTGCCGGTGGTGACGATGTCGCCTGCGGCGACGTCGGTCGCGCCCGGGGGCACGTACGCAGTTCGACGAGGAAGCGCGGCAGTGCCTGCAGCGGGCTGTCCAGGACGTTGGCACCCGCGCCCTCCTCCGCCAGGCTGCCATTCTTGTAAAGGCAGACGCGCGCACCAGCCAAGGTCCGATGCAGTTGATCGGCGTTTCGCGCCAAATTGGCAATCGGCACCCTGCGCCCGACCAGCAACCTCGCGTGGAGACCGCCGTCGGCCACCGTCTGCGGGGCGACGAAGCGCCAGTCGGGCAGGTGCGAATGCACGAACTCGGACCCCGGGGCCACCCAGTCCAGGGCATCGAACAGTTCGTCCAAGCTGGCCCCTGTATGCGGTATGGCCCTGAAGCCGAAGACCGCCTCGGGCTCGATGCGAGGCTGGCACAGGGGAACCAGCGACAGCGTGCCGGTGCCGTCGCACGAGGAGACGGTCGTGTCCCACATCGAGCCCCAGATCAGCGCGTACACGTTGTAGCGCGGCCAGATCGTGCGCTTGGTGAAGCCGATCTTGTAGCCGCGCGGCGTCTCACCGCGCGCGATGCGCTGCGCGCGGACCACCAGCGCCGACCGGTAGGCGGACGGAACGTCAGCAAACGCGGCACCGGCACCCTCTGGCCAGAGTTCGCCCATGTCGGTGTGGTGCAGAACATCCTGAGGCGTCATCGCTGGGCCGGTCCGTGGGCAGTTTGAGCCTGCAGTCTATCGGCGTGACCGCGTTGCTGGATCACCTGCAGGCGGAGGACCCGCGCGAGACGCTTCGCCGCCGCACACTGCAGCCCGATTGCCAACGTGCCACTCATCGGCGCCGACGCCCTGAATCTGTCAGGCGACACCTCAAACTGACTCCCTGACGTTCAGCAGTTCGTGCGGGTAAGCCGCCGCCAGCCAGTCCAGCCACAGATCGGCCAGCATGCGGGCCGCCTCGTGCCGAGCTTCGACCACGCGCGCCTACGCGATCTCCAGCCCCACATCGCCCAGTTGCAGGTCCATTTGCGCCGTGCCGCCGATCCGGATGCCGCGCTCCAGCTGCGCCGCTGGGTTGTCGCCCTGGCCGTCCACTCGGGGGACCCCACGGCCAGCGCCCTACCCGGATGCCGTGCCGCGGCGAGCGCGTTGTGCGCCTCGACCATCGCCGGGGCCCTTGTCGACAACGCGGAAAGCTTGTGTCTGAACGATAATCATTCGCAATGACCAAAGTCTTCTTCCGACTGTTCCTGGCCGTTTTCTCGGCTGCTTTGATCGCGCTGCCCACGATCTCTGTTGCGGCCGCCGAAGCGACCGAGGCTTCCGTGCGTCAGATGTGGCAACTGATCGACTACGTCGCGGTCGACTACGGCGGTGCGGTAGTGGCCGGCGCGGTCAAGAGCGAATCTGAATATGCCGAGATGCGCGAGTTCACCGACAACGCGCAACAGAAGGCCGCCCTTCTTCCAAAGTCCGCCGGCAAGGAAGCGATCGTCAACTCGGTGACTCAGCTTCAACAGGCCGTGCGAAGCCGGGCCGACTCGGCCGAGGTCGCACGCCTGGCGCGGCAGGCCAACGGCCTGTTGCTCGCAGCCTACCCGGTGCAGGTGGCGCCTTCGACCCTCCCTTCATTGGGTCGTGGGGCGGCGCTGTACGAGACCCAATGCGCAAGTTGCCACGGTGCGACCGGCCTGGCAGACGGTCCGATGACCGCCCGACTCGATCCCAAACCGATTGCATTGGCCGATCGTGAGCGCGCGCGATCGCGCAGTCTGATGGCGCTGTATCAAGTCATCACGCAGGGCGTGGAAGGGACTTCGATGTCCGGCTTTTCCAGCCTGCCGGATGCCGACCGCTGGGCGCTGGCGTTCCATGCGGGAACGCTGTCATACAACGCTGCCATGCGCGAGCGCGGCGCTTTGCTCTGGCGCGACCGCAGCACTTCCAGAGCCCGCTTTGCGGATCTGACCGCCCTGACCACGGTGACCGAGGCCACCGCGGCGGAAAGCTTGGGAGCGATTGCAGCTCGCGATCTGACCGCTTATCTGCGCAGCCACCCCGAGGCAGTGTCGCCGGACACCGCGGGTGGTCTCACCCTCGCGCGGTCGCGTTTGCAACAGAGTCTTTCGGCTGCGCGCTCCGGCGACCTCGCTGCCGCCAGGCAACTGGGTCTGTCGGCTTATCTGGATGGTTTCGAGCCTGTCGAGCCGACCTTGGCCGCCCGCAACAAGGCGCTGAAGAGCCGCGTCGAATCAACGATGCTGGAGTATCGGGCGGCGTTGGCCTCGGGCCAGATCCAGCAGGCCAGTACGGTTGCCGGTCGGCTCGACGGCCTCTTCATGGAGGTCGAACACGAGCTCAATGCCGTCGCCGCGGACCCGGTCTCCACTTACATCGGGGCGCTGACAATTCTGCTGCGCGAAGGAGTGGAGGCGCTGCTGGTCGTCGTTGGCATGCTGGCCTTTTTGCGCAAGGCGGGCCGGCCGGACGTGGTGCGCCATGTCCATGCGGGTTGGCTGCTCGCGTTGGTGGCAGGTGGCGCGACCTGGGGCGTGGCAACTTACGTAGTCGGCATCAGCGGGGCCAGCCGAGAGGTGACCGAAGGTCTTTCGTCTTTGTTTGCGGCGCTGGTCTTGCTGGGGGTCGGGCTCTGGATGCACCAGAAGAGCCGCGCGGGGCGCTGGCAGGCGTATCTGAAACAGAAACTGTCGTCGGCGTTGTCTCGGCGCACCGCGTGGGCGTTGTTCGCACTGTCCTTCATCGCGGTATACCGGGAAGTCTTTGAAACGGTGCTGTTCTATTCGGCGCTTGCGGTGGACGGCAACGGGGCGGCCCTGGTGGCAGGTCTGGCCAGCGCCGTCGCCATCCTGCTGGTGGTCGCCTGGCTGCTGCTGCGCACCAGCGCACGGATGCCCATCGGCACCTTCTTCGCCGCAAGCTCGATCCTGGTTGCGATCCTCTCGGTGGTGCTGGCGGGCAAAGGCATCGCTGCGTTGCAAGAAGCCGGATGGCTGGGCGTGCATCCGCTGGCTTTTCCACGCATCGAGGTCCTAGGCATTTTCCCGACGGCCGAAACGCTTGCAATGCAGCTCGCCGTCCTCGTGATTGCCGTGGGTGGCTTCTGGCTGAATGCAACCGCGGAGGGACGGATAGCGGCTGCGAAGGCGCACCAAGGTTGACGTGCCAGAAGCGTCAAGTCGGCGGACACCCGGCTGGATCAGCTTTGGCATAAAAGTGGCAAAGAACCCCAGGCGTCAGAGCCCCATCTGCCGCGCCTCGTCTGCATCGCTTTCTCTCCACTGTCCGGCCTCTACGTGGGCCACGGATGTGTGCCGCAGCCACGACCCGCCTTCACACGCCCTTCCGGTGAACTCCTGCGCGGTGCGTCGGGCGCCACGCATGGCCGCACAAACGACGATCCGGACTTGTCTGCGACGACCGAGTCAAATCGCTGATACCGCCTTGGTCGCCACTCAAGAGCCATGTCGCTTTTACACAATGGCACCGTCCTCAGAAAGTCCGGCGTGCGGCCTGCGAACGTGTGCCGCTGCAACTGGCCACCACCGTCAACGAGGTCTGGAGCATGGATTTCGTCAGCGACAGGCTGTCCGAGCCCTGATCCAGCGCCAAAACCGGCGCCATCAAGCCAACCTACAGGACCGCCATCTCACCGTCGAATATGCGAGGTTCCTGACCAGCGTGTTGACACCAGCGTTCACAATTGCCCACGCTCACCTGCATCGAGGCCAATGCGCAAGCGCTGGCCCACTACGCGGCCTTCTGTCAAGAGGCCAACCTGGTGCCCATCGTCGAGCCTGAAGTGCTAATGCAGGGCGATCCTGGCGCGTTGCGGCGAAGTCACCGAGGAAGCCTTGCGCGCGTTGTTTGCGGAGTTGATTCGGCACCGTGTTCTGCTCGAAGGCATCGTGCTCAAGGCCAACATGGTGCTGGCGGGACTGGCCCATCCGCAGCAGCCAGCGGTGGACGAAGTGGCCTCGGCCATCGTGCAGTGTTTGCTGCGCAGTGTGCCCGCTGCCGTGCCCGCGATTGCATTTTTGTCGGGCGGTCAGTCGAGCCCCTTGGCATCCGAGCGGCTGAATGCCATCAACGCGGGCTTCAGGTCGGCAATGCCTTGGGCGGTTTCCTTCTCTTTCGCGCGCGCGTTGCAGCAGCCGGCGTTGGAGATATGGGGCGGCGACAACGCCCACAGCGCCGCCGCCCAGGCCGCATTGAATCGTCGCGCGCAACTGAGCCGGGCGGCCCGCCGTGGCGAAACCCGCAGCGAGATGGAGTCCGCGTGAGCGGAAGGCCTGTCCGAGCGGCGGCGACCGATTCAGCCGCAGCAGCAACCGCCACGTTTCGTGGCGGCTTTCGCTGCTACGGGTTCACGCTGACGTCGACGGCGACTGGCGTATAGCCCGCTTCCTTGATGGCCTCGCTCAGTTCCGCTGCGTCGGCCTCGGTCGGATCGATCGTCACTCGGTGCGTCGCGAGGTCGATCTGAACCTTCGCACCGGCGTCCACCGCTCTTACCGCTTTGGTGATGGTGCTGACGCAGTGGCCACAGGTCATGTCTTTGACTTCGAAGGTCGTCATGGGATGCTCCAGTCGGGATAGTTTTATCGAAGCGACTACTGTCGGCCTTCCAACGATGGGAATGTCAAGCCTTCTCGACTGTCCCCGCAGTCATCAGAAAGCGGGCCATGGCCGCCCGGTGCGAGCGCGGCGCGAAGCACTCAACCCACATGGGTCACTCTGCCAACTTATCCAGAATCGGACAATCCGGCCGCGCATCGCCCTGGCAGCAGTCGGCCAGGGTTTCGAGCGTGCGCTTCATCGATGCCATTTCGGCCATGCGGCGGTCGAGGTCGGCGACATGAGACAGCGCGATGCGCTTCACCTCGGCGCTGGTGCGCCGCCGGTTCTGCCACAGTTTCAGCAAGGCGGCGATCTCGGCCATGCTGAAGCCCAGATCGCGGGCACGGCGGATAAAGCGCAGCATGTGCACCTCGCTTTCGCCGTATTGCCGGTAGCCCGAGTCCGTGCGTCCGACCTTCGGCAGCAGCCCGAGCAACTCGTAGTGGCGGACCATCTTGGCCGAGACGCCGGAGCGGGCTGCCGCCTGGCCGATGTTCAGCGGGCCGGTTGCCAGCGCCGACGCCGCCCCTTGTGGCGCCGGCACGCGCCGTGAACGCGGCACCTTCAGGTGCGACGCAGCGTTGGCTCGAGCACCGTCGTGCTGCGGGCTCATGATCCACCCCCCTTCCAGCGCCGCAACAGCAGCGCGTTGCTGACGACGCTGACGCTGCTGAAGGCCATCGCCGCGGCGGCAATGACCGGGTTCAGCAACCCGAAGGCGGCCAGTGGCACGCCGACCAGGTTGTAGACAAAGGCCCAGAACAGGTTCTGGCGAATCTTCGCGTAGGTGCGCCGCGAAATGTCGATCGCATCGGCCACCAGACTCGGCTTGCCGCGCATCAACGTGACGCCGGCCGCATGCATCGCCACGTCGGTGCCGGTGGACATCGCGATGCCCACGTCGGCTGCGGCCAGCGCCGGAGCATCGTTGATACCGTCGCCGACCATGGCGACGACCGCCCCACCCTGCTTCAGGCGACCGACGATGTCGGCTTTGTCCTGCGGCAACACCTCGGCTTCGACCTGATCGATGCCCAAGTCCTTGGCGACGGCATTCGCGCTGCCGCGGTTGTCGCCGGTGACGAGCACCGTGCGAACCTTCAGCGCATGCAACCGGGCCACCGCCGCGCGCGCGTCGTCCTTCACCGTGTCGCCGAAGGCGAACAAGCCCAGCAGCGTCGGCTGCTCGGTCACGTCGGCGAGCCATGACACCGTTCGGCCGGCGGATTCAAGTTCTCGTGCCTGCGCCACCAGTTCCGCAGGGGTACCTTCAGCCGCACCGATCTCTTGCATGAAGCGGGTGCTGCCCAAGCGCAGTTCACGGCCACCGACCGAAGCCGACATGCCCTTGCCCGCCACTGCCCGCACCTGCGACGCCCGCAGCGCCGGCACCGACTCGGCAGCAGCCGCGTCGTTCACTGCACGCGCCAGCGGGTGCTCGCTGCCGGCCTGGATCGCAGAGGCTGCCGCCAGCAGGTCGGCCCGGTCGCCGGTGGCCGGCACGGCCGCGACGAGGCGCGGCTTGCCCTCGGTGAGGGTGCCCGTCTTGTCGAAGGCCACGACCGTGATGCCGTGCGCCACCTCCAGCGCTTCGGCATCCTTGATCAGGATGCCGTGGCGCGCCGCGACGCCGATGCCGGCCATGATCGCCGTCGGCGTGGCCAGGCCGAGCGCGCACGGGCAGGCGATGACCAGCACGGCCACGGCGTTGAGGATGCCCTGCTCCCACTGCCCTGCGATCAGACCCCAGGCCAGCACCGTGACCAGCGCGATGCCGATCACGACCGGGACGAACACCGCGCTGACCTTGTCCACCAGCCGCTGGACGGGCGCCTTCTTGGCCTGCGCCGACTCGACCATGCGAACGATGCGCGCGAGCGTCGATTCGGCACCGACCGCTGTGGTCTGCACCACGAGCAGCCCCTCGCCGTTGACAGCGCCGCCGGTGACGTGATCGCCTTCATGGCGCGCGACCGGCAGGCTCTCGCCGGTGATCAGCGATTCGTCCACTTCGCTGGCGCCTTCCTGCACCCGACCATCGACGGGAATCCGTTCGCCCGGGCGGACGACCACCAGGTCACCGGTCTTGACTTGCGCGATCGGCACGTCACGGTCGACGCCACCT
>JBDSMV010000320.1:0-3041 GCA_039915715.1 Rubrivivax sp.
AGCCCGAGTTAAGTCTGCTCTATCGCGAGGAGGAGCGCGAGATGCTGCCGCTGTGCCGCGACCAGGGCGTGGGCGTGATCCCGTGGAGCCCGCTGGCGCGCGGCCGCCTGGCACGGCCCTGGGGTGAAGACACAGCCCGCATCGGCAGCGATGTCTTCGGCTCGTCGCTGTTCGAGCACACCGAGGCCAACGACCGCGAGGTGGCGACAGCGCTGGCACAAGTGGCCGAAGCGCGTGGCCTGCCACGGGCTCAGGTGGCGCTGGCGTGGGTGCTGGCGGTGCCCGGCGTTGCGGCGCCGATCGTCGGTGCGTCGAAGACCGGGCAGATCGACGATGCGGTGGCAGCGCTGGATGTGATGCTGTCGGCCGACGAGGTCGATCGATTGCAGGCGCCGTACCAGCCGCATGCCGTGGTGGGCTTCGATTGATGTGAATTTGCGTGGACAGGTTTGACAGTTTTTGGCAATCTTTGCGCTACTGCCCGTTTACCCCCATGCCGGAATCCATGCCATGACCACGATGAACATATCGCTGCCCGATGCCCTGCGTGACTTCATCGACACGCGCGTGGCTGCTGCCGGCTACGGCAGTTCCAGCGAGTACGTGCGCGAACTGGTGCGGCGCGACCAGGAACGGCTGCGGTTGCGGTCGATGATCCTGGAAGGCGCGGCGTCACCCGCCACCGGGCCGGCCGATGCACGCTACTTTGCGGGGCTGCGCAAGCGGATCGCTGGTGCGGCTGCCGGCCCTGAAGCAACGAACCGTCAGGGCGCGCGCACACGCTGACTGCAAGGTCACGGATGGATGGCTCCGCACGACCGTTGGTGCGACGTCAACAAGCCGACCGCGACATCGAAGACACGATCGACCACTGCCTGACGGTGTCAGCCAAAGTCGCGATGGGCTTCGTCGACGCGCTGGAACGAGCCTTCACGCACATCGGCCGCGCGCCCGACACCGGCTCACCCCACTGGGCGCATGCGCTGGACGTCGCTGGCCTGCGCAGTTGGCGCTGCAGCGGCTACCCGCAGGTTGTCTTCTACTTCGTGTTCAACGACCGCACCGAGATCTGGCGCGTGCTGCACGGCCGCCGCGACATCCCCTCCTGGCTCGACGATGACCCGCAAGCGGGCTCGCACCTGACGATCAATGAGCCCGGTCCCAGTTCGGCCCGACCCCGACTTCGGCCAGCAGCGGCACCTTGAGTTCGGCCACGCCGGCCATCAGCCGCGGGATCGCTTCTCGCGCCCAATCGAGTTCGGCATCGGGCACTTCCAGCACCAGTTCGTCGTGCACCTGCATCACCATGCGGGTGGCGCGGCGCTCGTCGTCCAGGGTCTGCTGCACCGCCAGCATCGCCAGCTTGATGAGATCGGCCGCGGTGCCTTGCATCGGTGCGTTGATGGCCTGCCGTTCGGCACCGGCGCGGCGCGGGCCGTTGCCGCCATTGATCTCGGGCAGCCACAGGCGGCGACCGAACACGGTTTCGACATAACCCTTTTCTTTCGCTGACACCCGGGTCTCGTCCATGTAGCGCTTGACGCCGGCGAAGCGCGCGAAGTAACGGTCGATGTAGTCGCGTGCCGCCTTCTGCTCGATGTTGAGGTTCTGCGCCAACCCGAAGGCGCCCATGCCATAGATCAAGCCGAAGTTGATGACCTTGGCATAGCGGCGCTGCTCATTCGACACATCGGCCACCGCCACGTTGAAGACCTCGGCCGCAGTGGCGCGGTGCACATCGATGCCTTCGCCGAAGGCCTTCAGCAGGTTCGGGTCCTCGCTGATGTGGGCCATGATGCGCAGCTCGATCTGCGAGTAGTCGGCACTCATCAGCACATGGCCCGGCGGGGCGATGAAGGCTTCTCGAATGCGCCGACCTTCGGGCGTGCGGATCGGAATGTTCTGCAGGTTAGGGTCATTGCTCGACAACCGCCCCGTCACCGCCACCGCCTGCGCATAGTTGGTGTGGACGCGGCCGGTGTCCGGGTCGACCATCAGCGGCAACTTGTCGGTGTAGGTGCCCTTCAGCTTCGACAGGCTGCGGTGTTCCAGGATGCGCGCCGGCAGCGGGTAGTCGGCCGCCAGTTCGGTCAGCACGTCCTCGTCGGTGGATGGTGCGCCGCTGGCGGTCTTCTTCTTGACGGGCAGCTTCAGGTTCTCGAACAGGATCTGGCCGATCTGCTTCGGACTGCCCAGGTTGAACGGCTGGCCGGCAATCTCATAGGCCGCCTGCTCCAGCGCCAACATGCGGTGGGCCAGTTCGGTGCTCTGGCGCGCCAGCAGCTCGGAGTCGATCAACACGCCACGCCGTTCGATGCGGGTCAGCACCTTCGACACCGGCACCTCGATGGCCTCGTACACATGGCGCAGCCCGGGTTCGGCCTGCAGGCGCGGCCACAGCACCTCATGCACCGCCAAGGTCATCTCGCTGTCTTCGCCCGAATAGTCGGTGGCCAGTTGCAGGTCGACCTGCGCGAACGGAATCTGCTTGGCGCCCTTGCCGCACAGGTCTTCGTAGTTCAGACCGGTGCGTTGCAGGTGGCGGTCGGCCAATGCCGCGAGGCCATGGGTGCGATGGGCGTCCAGCACATAGCTCTGCAGCATCGTGTCGTGCACGTAGCCCAGCACGGCGATGCCGTGGTTGGCCAGCACATGGGTGTCGTACTTGATGTTCTGCCCGACCTTCAGCCGCTGCGGATCTTCGAGCCACGGCTTGAGTTTCGCGAGCACCTCGTCCAGCGGCAGTTGCTCGGCCACGCCCGGGCCGTCGTGCGCCAGTGGCACATATGCGCCGCCGTGCGCATCCCGCCCGGGTTCGACCGCAAAGCTGATGCCGACGATGCGGGCGCGCATCGGCTCCAGCGAATCGGTTTCGGTGTCGAGTGCGGTCAGCCCGGCGGTCTGCAACAGGTGCAGCCAGTGTTCGAATCGGTCCCAGCTCAGGATGGCTTCGTAGGTCGGCTTCGGGGTCTCAGTAGCAGTCTCGGCAGCATCGATGGGAGGGGGTGCAGCTGCCGCAGCGGGTGCTGCCTCGCGCTCGG
>JBDSMV010000337.1:0-3133 GCA_039915715.1 Rubrivivax sp.
GCTGCACCGCCTGGGGTTGCGGCAGCCACCGAACCGCACCGCGCGCACGAACGAACAGGCGCTCGCGCTGGCACAGGAGATCGGCTACCCGCTGGTGGTGCGGCCGAGCTATGTGCTGGGCGGCCGCGCGATGGAGATCGTCCACGGCGACAAGGACCTGGAACGCTACATGCGTGTGGCGGTGCAGGTCAGCGAGAAATCGCCAGTGCTGCTCGACCGCTTCTTGTCCGACGCGATCGAGGTCGATGTCGACTGCATCAGCGATGGCGAGCACGTGATGATCGGCGGGATCATGGAACACATCGAAGCCGCGGGCATCCACAGCGGCGATTCGGCGTGTTCATTGCCACCCCATTCGCTGTCACCTGCGCTGCAGGACGAGATGCGGCGCCAGACGATCGAGATGGCCAAGGCGCTCAAAGTCGTCGGCCTGATGAATGTGCAGTTCGCCATTCAGGGTGAAGGCGACGACGCTACGGTTTTTGTGCTCGAAGTCAACCCCCGCGCATCGCGCACCGTGCCCTTCGTCAGCAAGGCCACCGGCCAGCCGCTGGCCAAGATTGCCGCGCGCTGCATGGCTGGTACCAAGCTGGGTGACCAGAAAGGCCGTGGTGATGCGCCACCGGCTGAGGTGCTGCCGCCGTACTTCAGCGTGAAGGAAGCGGTGTTTCCGTTCAACAAGTTCCCGGGGGTCGACACCATCCTCGGCCCCGAGATGCGGTCCACCGGCGAGGTCATGGGTGTCGGCCGCACCTTCGGCGAAGCGATGCTGAAGAGTCAACTCGGCGCGGGTTCGCGTCTGCCAGACAAAGGCAGCGTCGTCATCAGCGTCAAGAACGGCGACAAGGCGCGGGCGGTCAAGCTCGCCGGCGATCTGGTTTCGTTGGGCTTCAAAGTAGTGGCCACCCGAGGCACCGCGGCGGCCATTGCCGAGGCCGGCATCGAGGTCAAGGTGGTCAACAAGGTCAAGGACGGGCGCCCGCACATCGCCGACTTGGTGAAGGCGGGCGAGATTCAGCTCGTCTACACCACCGTCGACGAAACCCGCACCGCGATCGCGGACTCGCGCTACATCCGCACCGCGGCGCTCGCCAACCGCATCACCTACTACACCACCATGGCGGGTGCCGAGGCGGCCACGTTGGCACTGCAGCACCATGACGAGCTGACGGTGGCGTCGTTGCAGGAACTGCATACTGAACTGAACTAACATTGCGATCGTTGTCCGCCGCAGTCAGCCCCATCAACGGGGTTGTTGCGGCGGACTCGTTTTCAGCGATCCGAACTTCCTTTTCGGACTCCTCCCGAACTCCGATCCGGTTCACGATCACACCGAACGATCTGCAACCGCGATCCCGAAGCACACATCCCCATGGTCACGATTCCCCTCACCCAGCGCGGCTTCGAGCTGCTGAAGTCCGAGCTGCATCGCCTGAAGACGGTCGAGCGCCATGCGGTGATTCAGGCCATCGCCGAAGCCCGCGCGCAGGGTGACCTGTCCGAGAACGCCGAGTACGAAGCGGCCAAGGACAAGCAAGGTTTCATCGAAGGCCGCATCAAGGAGATTGATTCCAAGTTGGCTGCCGCGCAGGTCATCGACCCGTCGGTATTGGACGGTGACGGCAAAGTGGTGTTCGGCACCACGGTCGATCTGCAGGACGAGAACAGCGAAGCCAAGGTCACCTACCAGATCGTCGGCGACGACGAAGCCGACCTGAAGCTGGGCCTGATTTCAATCAGCAGCCCGATCGCCCGCGCCTTGATCGGCAAGGCTGAAGGCGATGTGGCCGAGGTGCAGGCTCCCGGCGGCCTGCGCCGCTGGGAGATCGTGGGCGTTCGCTACGTCTGATGAAAGGCGCAGCAGTCGCCAGCCGGGCACGGCGTCTGCTGCCGGCGGCATGGCTGGGCTGGATGCTGTGTCTGGCTGCAGTCGGCGCGCCATCTGCCTTCGCCTTGCTGGCGCGCGCCGATGCGGGCCGCGTGGTGGCACGCATGCTGGCGGCCGAGGCCTACAGCAGCCTGGCGTTCGGGCTGCTGCTGCTGGTGCTGGAACGGCTGGCCGCGCGACATGCGGTGTTGCGCGGTCAGGGGCGGCAGTTCAGCCCGGGAATGATGCTGAGTCTGGGGGCATTGTTTTGCACGGTTGCCGGTTACTTCGCGCTGTTGCCATTGATGGAGCAGGCGCGGGCGGGGCAGGGTGCCTTCGGATTTGGGCAGTTGCATGCCACGAGCGCGGTGTTCTTCGGGTTCAAGGTGTTGCTGGTGGCGGCCCTGGCGTGGCGCGGGTCGGCGCCAGTGGTGGTACCGGGATTGACGCCGACTGCTGCAGCAATGACCGCCAGCCGCGCTGGTCGGGTCGCAAGCCCTACTCCGACGCCTTTTTCTTGACGCTGCTGGTGCGCACCTTCATGCGCTTGATCTGCCCACCGGCGGTGACGCGCTCATTGCCAAACACCTTGACCTTCTTGACGGTGGCGCGGTGGTTGCCGCTCTTGGAGAAGCTGACGAGCTTGACCATTCGCGGCCCAGGCAGGCGGTCGTCGCGCTCAGCCTTTTCTTTGGCTGGCATCGGGCGCCACAGCACCAGCAGTCGGCCGATGTGCTGCACCGGTGCGGCGCCAAAGCGGTCGGCCAGGCTCGCCAGCATGGCCTCTCGCACCGTGCGGTCGGCCGACGCCACCCGCAGCTTGATCAGCCCGTGCGAATTCAGCGCGGCTTCGATCTCACTCTCGACCGCCGGCGTCAAACCGGCGTCGCCGATCATCACCACGGGGTCCAGGTGATGGGCGTCCGAACGGTGGCTCTTGCGTTCGGCGGGGGTCAGATTGATGGCGGTCATCTTCCTATTATCGGGTGCCCATGAAGGTCCAGACCAAGAGCCGCAAGGTCAACAAGGCGTGGCTCAACGACCATGTCAACGATCCTTATGTCAAGTGGGCCAAGCGCGATGGCTATCGCGCGCGAGCGGCTTACAAACTCAAGGAGATCGACGAAACCCTGCGCTTGATCCGGCCGGGCCAGGTGGTCGTCGACCTGGGGTCGGCGCCGGGCGCCTGGAGCCAGTACCTCCGGCGCAAGCTCTCACCCGGAGGGGCCGCCGCCGGCCAGCTCAACGGCACGATCATCGCTCTCG
>JBDSMV010000137.1:0-4494 GCA_039915715.1 Rubrivivax sp.
CGTTGGCAAAGATCCGTGCCACCTCGGCACCGGCAGCAGCAGGATCGCCGGCCGGAGCCGGTTCAGCACCGGCTACAGTGCTGTTGGCATCTTTCCTGAACAGCGAATCGACAAAGTAACCCATCGATGACGAAGCGCCCGAAGCGTCGCTGCTCTTGATGGCACTGGTTCCCGCAGCTGCGGCGCCCGCCACAGCGGTGGTAGCAGCACCACCGGCCACGCTGGCACCGGCCTGCACACCCGAGCCGATCACCGAACCGATGGCCGAACTCAACATCGCGGCGGTCACCAGAGTCGCCACGGCCCAGGCCAGGAAGCCATGGGCGGTGTCGCGAAAATAAACCTCATCGGTGTGCACGCCGCTCCACTTGGTGCGCAGGCGTCCGGCTATGTAGCCACCCATGCCCGATGCTGCCAATTGGGTGAAGGTCAGCCAGATGATGGTGCTGACGCCGAAGGTGGTTCCGCTGACGCCCTGTCCGGCCCAGGGCGAGATCGACGACAAGCCGAGTCCCGTGCCCAACACGATCAGGATCAGCGACAACGCCGCTGCGGCTGCTGCGCCGGCAAAGATGGCGCCCCAAGACACGCCAGAACGAGAAGCAGAATCGAATGCGTTCGCCTCGGTGTTGGGGTAGGCATGCAGTCCGGCGGCTGCTGAAGTGCTGGATGGGCTCATGGCGGCTTGCTTTTCAGCGGTCAGGTGAGAGGTGCGCCAGTGTCGCCGCCGCCGGATTTGTTCGCGTCAGCTGTTGGGCCCGCAAGTTGTAGGTCGAGTTTCCGAAGGGGTTGGAGGGTCTTCGAGGGGCCGCTTCGCTGTGGGGCGCTTCGAATGTGCAGCGACCATCGAGGCGGGTGGCCCCCCGCACGATGAGCCCTCCTGCAGCGACTTCGGCGTCTGCGGCGTTGGCTTCAACGTCAGACGGCGCTGATACACTGAGTCAGTCAGGAGAGAGCACCGCAAGCCGGTGCCGCCGAAGGCGCAAGACCGACGATCAACCGATGCTTCCGGGCTCTGGATCTTGGTCCGAACGCTCAGGCAAAAGGACTGACTCTTCACCTCACTGGAGAGAGGCTGGCGCACCGCAACGGCGTGCCGGTCCACCGAAGGGGCAAGGCCGGCCGGGCAGCCTGCATCGACATCGCAACGGCGTCGATCGGGCTGCATGGGGCACGGTCGAATCTCTCAGGTAAAGCGGACAGCGGGGGCCACGGACACACTGCAGTTGCAGTGGTGTCACCGATGCCCCTCGCAGGATTCAGCCCCCATGTCCGATGCTTCGAACCCGCTCGCCCCGACTGGCGCCACCACCGGCGTCGCGCCAACTTTGCAGCAGACCCCGCTGCATGCGCTGCACCTGAAGCTCGGCGCGCGCTTGGTGCCCTTTGCGGGCTATGCGATGCCGGTGCAGTACCCCGCCGGGGTGATCGCCGAGCACAAGCAATGCCGCGCATCGGCCGCGCTGTTCGATGTCTCGCACATGGGCCAGTTGCGGCTGGTCGGCGACGACGCTGCTGCGGCGCTGGAGTCTCTGGTGCCGGTCGATGTGGTCGGTCTGGCTGCCGGCCGCCAGCGCTATGCGTTCTTCACCAACGCCAGCGGCGGCATCCTCGATGACCTGATGGTCTGCCGGCCGCCGCCATCGGGTTCATCAAGCAGTGCTTTTGGCGACCTGTTTCTGGTGGTCAATGCCGGTTGCAAGGCAGCCGACCTGCGGCATTTGAACCTGCATCTCGGCCACCGCTGCCGCATCGTGCCGATGCCCGGCCGCGCGCTGCTGGCGCTGCAAGGGCCCAAAGCGGTCGATGCGCTGGCGCGGCTGAATGCCGATGTGAGCCGGCTCACCTTCATGGACGGGGCTGAATTCGAGCTGGCCGCCGCGTCTTGCTTCGTGACGCGGTCGGGCTACACCGGCGAAGACGGTTTCGAGATCTCGGTGGCCGCCCAGCACGCAGTGGCATTGGCCGAAGCCCTGTTGCGGCAACCCGAAGTCGAGCCGGCGGGTCTGGGCGCGCGCGACACGCTGCGGCTCGAAGCGGGCCTGTGCCTGTACGGGCACGACATCGACGAAACCACGAGCCCGGTCGAAGCCGGCCTCACCTGGGCGATCCAGAAAGTGCGACGTCCCGGTGGTGCGCGGGCCGGCGGCTACCCGGGCGCAGCCGCCATCGAACGCCACTTGGCCGGCGGTGCCCGCAGCAAGCGCGTCGGCCTGATGGGTCTGGAGCGGGTGCCGGTGCGCGAGGGCACCGCGCTGGTCGATGCCCACGGCCACAAGCTGGGCACCGTTCGCAGCGGCACACTGGCGCCGACCGTCGACCAGCCGATCGCGATGGCCTACCTGCCCGTGGACCATGCGCTGCCGCACCACCAAGTGTTCGCCGAAGTGCGCGGCAAGCGCCTGCCGATGCGCGTGGTGCCGATGCCGTTCACGCCGCACCGCTACCTGCGTTGACGATTTTTTTTATCTCCTCTTCCTCACGCTTCTCTCCCCACCCTTTTTCGGAGTTTCTCCATGACCACCAAGTACACCGACGACCACGAATGGATCAACATCGAAGACCACGAAGCCGCGGTTGTCGGCGTCACCCTGCATGCACAGGAAGCGCTCGGTGACGTCGTGTTCGTCGAGTTGCCCGAGGTCGGCCGCAGCTACAGGAAAGGCGAGGTGGCCGGGGTGGTCGAGTCGGTCAAGGCCGCTGCCGACCTGTACATGCCCGTCAACGGCGAGGTTGTCGAGGTCAATGTCGCTTTGAAGGACGACCCCTCGCTCGTCAACAGCGACCCGATGGGCAACGGCTGGTTCTTCAAGGTCCACGTCACCGACATGACCGACTTCGACCAGTTGCTGGACCAGCCCGCCTACGACGCCTTGCTGAAGGCGCTCTGAACCGCCCGGCCGCATACAGCCCCGCCCCACCGCCCTATTGCAGCCCCACCGAAGCCCACGCCATGCTGATGTCCGCCCTGAAGCCGCTCGCCGAACTCGAGAACGGCGCTGAATTCACCGCTCGCCACATCGGCCCCTGGGCCGACGACGAGCAGCGCATGCTCAAAGCCATCGGCGGCGATGCGTCCGGCTTCAGTCGCCGCGCGCTGATCGAAGCGATCGTGCCGCGCGCCATCGCCCGCACCAAGCCGATGGCGCTGCCGGCGCCACTGACCGAAGCGCAGGCGCTGGCCGAACTGAAGGCGCTGGCATCGCAGAACCGGGTGTTGAAGAGCTTCATCGGCCAGGGATACCACGGCACCCACACCCCGGGCGTGATCCTGCGCAACATCCTCGAGAACCCGGCCTGGTACACCGCCTACACGCCGTATCAGGCGGAGATTTCGCAGGGCCGTATGGAAGCACTGGTCAACTTCCAGACCATGGTCTGCGACTTGACCGGCATGGCGATCGCCAACGCCAGCATGCTCGATGAAGCCACGGCTGCGGCCGAAGCCATGACGCTCGCCAAGCGCAGCGTCAAGAGCAAGAGCAACACCATCGTGCTGTGCGGCGATGCCCACCCGCAAACCATCGAGGTGATGCAGACGCGGGCCACGCCGCTCGGCCTGAAGGTGGTGCTGGCCAACTCCGCCGACGAGTGGGACACGCTGCTCGACGGCGGCGACTATTTCGCAGCGCTGGCCCAAGTCCCTTCCACCAACGGCTCGATCCACGACTTCAGAAACGATGCCAAGCGCATCCATGCCGCGCAGGCGGCCTTCATCGTCGCCGCCGACCTGCTGGCATTGACGCTGGTTGTTCCACCGGGTGAATTCGATGCCGACATCTGCATCGGCAACACCCAACGCTTCGGCGTACCGATGGGTGCCGGTGGCCCACATGCGGCCTATCTGGCCTGCCGCGACGACTACAAGCGCAGCCTGCCCGGCCGCTTGGTGGGCGTGAGCCAGGACGTGCATGGTGCACCGGCTTATCGGCTCGCATTGCAAACGCGCGAGCAGCACATCCGGCGCGAGAAGGCCACCAGCAACATCTGCACCGCACAGGTGCTGCTGGCGGTGATCGCCAGCATGTATGCGGTCTATCACGGGCCTGCGGGCTTGAAGCGCATCGCGCAACGCGTGGCGTCGTACACCGCGATCCTGGCGCAGGGGCTGCGCGAGATGGGTGTGTCGGTTCGCTCCGACAGCGCCTTCGACGCCATCACCATCGACAGCGGCGCGCAAACCGCAGCCCTGGCAGCCACGGCGGTCGGCGTCGGCATCAACCTGCGCCGTTTTCCCGAGTGGGGCGACACGATGCTGGGCATTGCGCTGGACGAAACCGCCACGCGCGCCGACATTGCCGCGCTGTGGCAGGTCTTCGCGCCCGCCGGGGTTGAATTGCCTCAGCTGAATGCCTTCGACAAGGGGATCGAGCCAATGATCCCCGAAGGCCTGCGCCGCACCACGCCGTTCCTGACGCACCCGGTGTTCAACACCCACCACAGTGAAACCCAGATGCTGCGCTACATCCGCAGCCTGTCGGACAAGGACCTGGC
>JBDSMV010000364.1:0-6169 GCA_039915715.1 Rubrivivax sp.
GCCACGCGCTGTGGCTGGGGGTCGGTGCGCTGCAGGTGGGCAAGAAGCCGGAATGCAGCTTCGGCCGCAGCGCGCTCGGGCACCTGCTGACCGGAGGCAGCGAGATCGAGGCGTCCGAGATCGGTGCGTTGCTGACCTTCAATGTCGGCAGCCTGCCCGCCGTGCGCATCGACGCTGCAGATGAGGACACCGCCTGCACGCCGCTGCGTCGGACGGCCGACCCGGTGGCGCTGGCCGCGCCGCGCTCGTACCGTGCGCGCTTCGACCGTCAATGGGCCATCGGAAGCTTTTCGTCGCTGGTGTCGTCGTTGGGGTCGGCGCCAACCGCCGACCGTCAGAACCCGCGGGGTGGCAGCCACGGCCTGCAACTGATGGGCGATCAGGTCATGCAGCAGGAACTGCTGGCGGCGGCGGCCGACGAAGCGGGGGACGGCATCACAGCCGACATCGAACGCGGTCGGGGCGATGACGAGGGGAGTTCCGCAGAGCCCCGGCTGGCACAGCCTGCCCTCGGCCCTGCGCCCTGGCACCGCTTCCCGCGCGGCGCTCTGGCCGGCAACTTCCTGCATGCCCAGTTGCAGTGGCTGGCCGAACACGGCTTCGGCTCGCCGGACGCCGACACGTCGCTGGCCGAAGCGCTGCGCCTGCGCTGCGACCGCATGGGCTATGGCGCGCAGGCCGACGACGTGCAGCGGTGGTTCGGCGCCATGCTGGCCACGACCCTGCCGCCGCTATCGGCCACGCTGCCGGAACTGGCGGTGACGCGCCCCGAACTCGAGTTCTGGATGCCGGCGCAACAGCTGTCGGCCGCACGCATCGACGCGCTCTGTCGCCAGCACCTGCTGCCGGGCGTGCCCCGCCCGCCGCTCCCAGAACGCAGCCTGCACGGCATGGTGATGGGCTTTGCCGACCTGGTGTTCGAGCACGCCGGCCGCTGGTGGGTGCTGGACTACAAGTCCAACGCGCTCGGTGCCGACGACGCGGCTTACAGCGCCGAAGCGCTGGCCATGTCGGTGGCGGCACACCGCTACGACGTTCAGGCGGCGCTGTACCAACTGGCGCTGCACCGGTTGCTGCGCCAGCGGTTGCAATCGCGCTACGACCCGGCGCTGCATCTCGGCGGCGCCATCGTGCTGTTTCTGCGCGGCATCCGCGGGCCGGCCGTCGGGTGTTGCCATCTGCCAGCGGAGCTGTCGTTGCTGCAGGCGCTGGACGCAGAGCTCGGGGGTGGTGGGACATGGGCGTGACCCCTTCAGCCGATACGGCCGCGATGCTCGCCACGATGGCCGACTGGGTCACCCGGGGCTGGCTGCGGCGGCTCGACGCCGCCTTCGCCCGCTTCATTGCCGAGCAGGACCCGACCGCGGCGCCGACCCTGCTGCTGGCTGCCGCACTGCTGTCGCATCTGGAAGGGCTGGGTCACAGCTGCCTGCCACTGGCCGACCTGCTGGAAGAGAGCACCGAGGTCCGGGCGCGGCTGCTGGGCTGGAGCGACGAGGCGCTGGCGGCGTTGGCTGCGCTGCTGCCGGCGCCCATGGCGAGGCATGCAGGCACGGCGCATTCGAGCGCCGCAGCCAGCCCGCTCGGCGCCTGGATTGCAAGTCTCGCGAACAGCCGCGCAGTCGAGCTCGCGAATGCATCCGACGGCGCGATGGGGCCGGGTGGCGAGCCGCTGGTGCTGGCTGGCACGCGTTTGTACCTGCGCCGCTACCGCCGCCACGAGCAGCAGCTGGCCCGGCAGCTGCTGCAGCGCTGTGGCGCCGGGCATGCCTTCGACGAAGCCGTCGCGCGCGAGCAACTGGCGCGGTGGGCCGATCCTGGGCTTGGCGCGGCAACCCGGGTCGCAGCGGACGACACGGTCGATTGGCAACGCGCGGCTTGCGCATTGGCGCTTGGCAGCCGTCTGACGGTGATCACCGGCGGCCCCGGAACCGGCAAGACCCACACCGCCGCGCGTCTGCTGGGCCTGCTGGCGTCGATGGCGCCCGATCCGGCGCGTTTCCGCATCGCGCTGGCAGCCCCCACAGGCAAGGCCGCGGCGCGATTGAAGCAAGCGATCGACAGCGCCTTGCTGGCGCTGCCCGCCGGCCTGCCTGGCGGTGCGGCGTCCGAGCTTGCCGAGCGCATCGGCCCGGCCCGCACGCTGCATGCGCTGCTGGGCTCGCGGCCCGACACGAGGCGTTTCGTCCACCATGCCCAGCACCCGCTGGCGCTGGACCTGCTGATCGTCGACGAGGCGTCGATGGTGCACCTGGAGATGATGGCCGCGCTGCTGGACGCATTGCCGGCCAGCGCGCACCTGGTGCTGCTGGGCGACAAGGACCAGCTCGCATCGGTCGAGGCCGGCGCGGTGCTCGCCGACCTTTGTGGCGGCGCCGAAGCCGGGCGCTACCGGCCCGCCATCGCAACGCGCCTGCAGCGGCTCACGGGGCAGGCGTTGCCCGCGGTGATGCTCGAGATCGACGGACCCGCGCTGGCACAGCACACCGTGATGCTGCGCCGCAGCCACCGCTTCGGCGGCGCCATCGGCGAGCTGGCGCGGGCGATCCATGGCGGCGATGCCGAGGGCGCCGGGGCAATCGCATCGTCCGGCGGCAGCGATGGCGCGGTGGTGTGGCTGAGCAGCGCGACCCCGGCCGATGCGGTGGCTGCCGCCTGCGGAGCTCGTGCTGGGGCAGGGCCCGGCTACCGCGACGCGATGGCGCTCGTGGCCGCGGGCCCGCCGGCTGCGGCCGCGCACGACCCGCAATCCCACCACGCCTGGGTGGCGCAGGTGCTGCAAGCGCTGGACTGCATGCGTGTGCTGTGCGCAGTGCGCGAGGGCGAATGGGGGGTGGCGGGTCTCAACCGGGCGATCGAGGCGCGGCTGCGCAGCGACGGTTGCATCGCATCGGCAGCCGGCCCCTGGTACGCCGGGCGGCCGGTGATGGTGCTGCGCAACGATCCGGCGCTGGGGGTGACCAACGGCGATGTCGGGGTGGTGCTGCCGGATGCGGCCGCGCACAACAACGGGACCGCGGACCGCGCCGGTCTGCGGGTCTGGTTCGCCGACAGCGCAGGCGGGGTGCGCAGCGTCGGCACCACGCGTCTGCGGGATGTGGCCACTGCCTTTGCGATCACGGTCCACAAATCGCAGGGCTCGGAGTTCGACCAGGTGGTGCTGGTGTTGCCACCCGAGGCAGGGCGTGCCGCCGCGCGCGAGTTGCTCTACACCGGCGTCACGCGCGCGCGCAAGGCGTTGGCCCTGGTCACCGCCAGTCCCGGCGACCTGGCGGCTGCGGTGCGCCAGGTGTCGCGGCGCAGCAGCGGGCTGGGGGAACTGCTGGAACAACGGCGGACGGAAGACGACACTGCGGTGCCCCTTGCCGTGATCCAACCGTGACCTCCGAGCCGTCAGTCAGCCGTGACTCCCTCCGCCCCGATTTTCATCAGCTACCGCCGCGAAGACACGGCCGGCTATGCGCGGGCGATCGGCGACGAACTGGGCCGTGCGTTCGGTGCCGAGCGGGTCTTCATCGATGTCGACGACATTGAGGCCGGCGAACCCTTCTCCGACGTGATCGAGCGCGCGGTCGGTGCCTCAGCGGTGCTGGTCGTGCTGATCGGTCCCCGCTGGCGCGGCGAACGGGCGGGCACTGCGGGCACGCCCGCTTCCGTTCGGCTCTTCGAGGCCAACGATTTCGTGCGCCGCGAGGTCGCCGCCGGCCTGGCGGCTGGCTGCCGCGTGATTCCGGTGCTGCTGGATGGCGCCGCGATGCCGGGCATGGCCGACCTGCCGTCCGACCTGGCCGAACTGGCGGGCCGCAACGCGATGACGCTGCGCCCCGACCGTTTTGGCGCCGACATGGCGGCGTTGGTCGTCGCGCTGCAGACACGGCCCTCGCAGGGCTCGGCGGTCAACGCGGCACGCGGGCGCGCCCGTGCCGTTTTCCACCGCACGGCCGCTGCGCTTGCGGTCGGGGTGGTGTTGGCGGGCGTCGCTGGCTGGCTCTGGCTGCGCTCTGCCGTACCTGCTGTGGCGGCGCGATCCGCCGTCGACGGCGACTGGCAGGCCCAGGTGGGCTACGACTGGCCAGGTGCCGACCACATGGAGCGCTTTCGCTTTTCGGTTGAAGGCACCGACCTGCGCGGCAGCGCCACGTTTCTGGGCGTGCCACGAGGCATCGAAGACGGCCACGCCGATGCGCAAGGCCTGCAGTTTGTCACCCGCACCACCGAAACACTGGGCGAGCAGATGCGCCAGACCACGCACCGCTACCGCGCCAGGCTGACCGGCGATCAACTCCAGTTCGTGATGCAGACCGAAGGTTCGGCCACAGCGCATGTGCCGGTGGAATTCAGCGCCCGCAGGGTCGGCAGGACGGCATCAGATTGAGCGCCCGGCCCGCTCCCAATACGGCGCCCGCAATTTGCGCTTGAACAGCTTGCCGCTGTCCTCGCGCGGCAGCGACTCGTGAAAGGCCACCACCTTGGGCACCTTGTATCCGGCCATCCGCTCGGCAATGTACGAGCGCACCTGGTCTTCGCTCACCACCGCCCCGTCGCGCAACTGCACGGCGGCAGCCAGCGCCTCGCCCCATTCGTCGTCCGGAATGCCGAACACTGCGCAGTCGGCGATGCCCGGCATCACGCTCAACTCGGCTTCGATCTCGGCCGGGTAGATGTTGACCCCGCCCGAGATCACCATGTCGGCGTTGCGATCGCAGACATAGAGAAAGCCATCGGCATCGACATAGCCCATGTCGCCCAGCGTCACCAGGCCGTCGAGCTCGACCGCACGCCGCGACGCCGGGTTGTTGGCGTACTCGAAGTCGGGGTAGTCGCGCTGAATGGCATAGATGGTTCCGATCTCGCCCACCGGCGCCGTGGTGCCCGCCGCGTCGACGATGCGCAAGGTGGCGTTGCCGGCCACGCGCCCGGCCGAGCCCCTGTGCGTGAGCCAGTCGGCCGAATCGATGAAGGTCACATACCCGGTTTCGCTCGACGCGTAGGCTTCGTTGATGACCGGCCCCCACCAGTCGATCATGGCCTGCTTGACCGGCGCCGGGCAGGCCGAGCCGGTCGAGGCAACGAAGCGCACCGAGGCGGTGTCGTGCGCCGCCCGGACCGCGTCGGGCAGTCGCAGCAGACGCTGGTACATGGTCGGCACCAGGTACAGGTGCGAGATGCGTTCGGCTTCGATGAAGCGCAGCGTGCGCAGCGCATCGAACTTCGGCTCAAGCCGCAGCGTGGCGCCCATCTGCGAGCAGAAGGCGGCGTAGGACGCCGGAGCGCTGTGGTACAGCGGCGCCGACATCAGGCAGATCGAATCGGCGCCGACGCCGAAGATCACCTTGCCGAGCCGTTCGGCGTCGGCGGCACGGGACGCCACATCGGCAGTCGCAGGCGCCACGCGCTTGACGCCTTTCGGCCGGCCCGTGGTGCCGGAGGTGTAGGGCATCAACCCACGCGGGCGGCGCGGGGCTTCGGCCGACGGCTCGTGTTGCCGCCACCACGCGGACCACTCGGCGTGGCCGCTGCGGGTCAGCGCCGAAACCAAGGCGAGGGCGATGGCATCGTCCGTCAGTCCGTACAACTTACGGGTTAGCGGGGCCGGTTCCACCACCAGCAGCTGCACGCCGTCGGGGACGCCATCGGCAATCTGCGGCAGCAGGTCGGCATGCACGATCAGCACGCTGGCACGGCTGTCTTCCAGCAGCCAACGCGCCTCGCCGGATTTGAAGTGCCAGTTGAGCCCGCACCAATACGCACCCAGATGGCGCGCGGCCAGAATCGCCTGCATCGCGGCGGGCTCGTTGCGCAGCATGATCGCCACCACATCGCCTTCGCGCACGCCCATCGCGGCCAGGCCACGAGCCGCACGCAAGGTCTGGTCGCGCAAGCGGTCCGGGTCGATCCGGTCCTGATCGAAGAGCAGGGTGGGAAACATGGGCTGTGCATTCTTGCGCAGCACAATCGCAACCCATGACCCGACATTCCCCACTCGACGAAGCCGTTGCGTTCGCGCAGGCCCATGAAATCGGCTGGCCCCGCGACCCCTTGGCAATGCCGTCTGCAGCGCCGTCGGCGGGGTCGGCCGCGGGTGCCGGCTGGGGCATCCACCACGACGACCCGCCACCCTACAACCGCCTGCGCGGCCCGGTGCACGCGCGCGGGCCGCAGTCGGGCG